>CAIXTT010000362.1 GCA_903922455.1 uncultured Bacteroidota bacterium
GATTGGGTTACAAGAAGAAACTCCTGCACCAGCACCGTATCCGTCAACGTCAACATCTACATAATAAGTTAAGAAAGTTAAACCTTCGTCAGTTGAACTATCGCAATCATCATCAATACCATTACAAACTTCGGTTGCAGCAGGATTAACCGCGCTATTATTATCATTACAATCATTGCTTGAAGAAACACCGCAAGCAATCGGTGCTCCGGCTCCGTAAGTATCATTGTCTGAATCAGCATAAAGAAGTTGAGAATCATCGCAGTCACTATTATCGGATATATAACCAGATGGTTGAATGCAATTAGTAGTCGATACTAATGGATTTCCAAATCCGTCTGCGTCTAAGTCTTCATACCAAATTGGAGTAGGAAGAATAGTTACATCGAAGTAGCAATTGCTTATTAAACCGGCATTATCTGTTGCGGTATAAACAACTTGAGTGGTGCCAACACTAAAAATAGCACCGGAATTAAAATTGGAAGTGAAGCTCACCAATGTGCAATTATCACTTGCAGTAGGAGCCGTCCAGTTTACAGTTGCATCACATTGTGTAATGTTAGAAGGGCAATTCAATATGACAGGAGCAACATTGTCTAAATGATTTATTGTAATTGAATTTGATCCAGTACATCCGACATTATCTACGATCGGATAAATATGAGTTCCAGCACCAACAACAAATGAACCTCCTCCAGTGTATGGAGCGGTTCCGCCTGTACCCACAACAGAAATTGTAGTTACATCGTTAGCGCAACTTACATCACTTCCCGTAATAGTTACAGATACAATTTGGGGTTCATTTACTGTAGTAACGCAAACAGAAGTACATCCGTTTCCGTCAGTAACCGTTACGGTATAAGTTCCGCTTGCTAAATTCGAATTTGTAGTTGCATTTGTATTGTTGCTCCACAAGTAAGAGTAAGTTCCTCTTCCGCCTGATGCAATCACAGATGCACTTCCATCATTATATCCGAAACAAGTAGCGTTTATGGCACTACATGTTGATGTTAAAAGAGGAGGATCTTCTACAACAATTGATTGATTCACTGAACAAAAATTAACATCCGATACAAGTAAATAATAAGTACCTGCAGAAATTCCAGTTAGAGAATCATTGTTGGTTCCGATAGGTAGGAAGCTGGCGTCAAACCATTCATATAAAATTATGCCTGTTCCCCCTTGTATAACAGAAGAAATGATTCCGTTATTATTTCCTGTACATAAAGGTTCAGTATATGCTAAGTTGATAGAAAGTGAATTAGGTTCAACAATTGTAGATTGAACAGAAGTAGTACATCCGTTTGCATCTGAAACTGTAACTGTATAAGTCCCTGGAATTAATGAATTAATACTTGCAGTAGTTGCTCCATTACTCCAACTATATGTAAATGGAGAAGTACCAAGAGTTAGGTTAGCTACTAAAATTCCATCTGTTAAACCATAACATGAAATGTTAGTAGTTGTAATGGAAACTGCAGGAGGAGGAAAATTATTTATTGTATAGGAATAAGGTCCACCTGTGCAACTTGGTTCATTTGGGTTAGCAAGATTATAATTATCTGTTAATTCTAATGTATATGATCCTGCTACTAAATTGTAAATGGAGTCACGCACTTGATTGGAAACAGTGTCTCGGATAACAAGGCCGTTATCTTTCCAGATGTATCGGAATGGTGCAGAACCCGAAACCATATTAGCCACTATTTTTCCATTCGTCAAATTGCAATTTGCATGATAAATAGTTTCGTTTGGAACTATTGCTTTTGATAGAACTGTTCGTACAGCGGATGTGCCTGTACAACCTGAAGGTAATGTGATTTTAGCTTGGAATGAAGAACCATTACCAATAACATTGATACTATCATTTGGATATGTATTTGTAATAATGTTTACCCATTCAATTAAAGTTCCAACAGGATAGCCTCCGCTATAAGCTCCAGTATCTACTACATGTAAATACAGATTAGTTCCATTACATAAAATGGTATTCTCAGGAATTATTTTCGGCGCAGGTGTTGCAACCGTATTTACGATTACATTTGATGATGTAGAACATCCACTTACATTATCTGTTGCTAAAACGGAGAAGGTTGTAGATTGAGTAATGGATGTACTCCCCGGATTTTGAACAGAAGATGTAAAACCAGATGGAGTTGATGACCATGAATAACTTAATCCATTAATATATGTAATTGTTAAAGTCCACGTAGTTAGTGTTCCTAAATCCAAATCTGCATCATCTAAAGCACGTAGTGTCCAGTTTCCATTTGGATTTCCACTAAGTGTAGAAAGTAATTGCTCTGGAATAAAAGAGCCAGTTATCGTCACGTTTCCACTTTGAGTTGTAATATTTGTTGGAGCATTATCTCTAAATAGAACATTGTTGTAATTATCGCCACTACCTCCGTTGTCAGTAGATAATGCAATAGATTGACCTGCTGTGGTAGTTAATCTATTTGTGCCAGATGTAGTATTTGTAATGGTACCACCTGGTCGTACCAAGTAAAATTCAAGATCACCATTAAATGTTTGAGTAGCACTCACTGCTACTTCCACTTTCCATCCAGTTAGAGAAGTTGGTAATCCACTCACATTTATTAAGGAGGAAACTCCCGTGATATTGTTATCCGGAATAGCAATGTTTGGACTTAATGTTGATGAAAAAGGAGAACTACTTGTAGCACTTAAATTAAAATTCGATCCAATGCAAACTGGATTTAAAGAAGCTCCGGCCACAATGGAAGGAAGATTTGCAGTGCTAGCAGTGACTTGTATGGCAGCTGAAGTAGCGGTGCAAGTTATTGTACTTACTGATTCTGTAATTCTTCTATACCATGTAGTAGTTGATATTCCAGCTGGTGGATCATAACTATTTAAAGTAGCTCCGCCAATTATAGAAAATCCGGTTGATGCACTCGTTGTACTTTGTTCCCATTTGTAATTTATAGTGCCGGGTCCAGAGCCAAGTACAACATTATTAATTTGTGCAGGATCGCTACCTACACAAAGAGATTGTGTACCGCTAATGCTGCCTGCACTTACACTTACAACACCAATAACTGCTGTATTGTTCGAAGAAATAGTACTAGAACAAATGGTACTTCCGCTTCCGGATGAAATATTTGTAATTGCAATGTTTGTGTTGCCACCGTTGGCGAGAACACCTGTGTTAAAAGATGCTGTCCCTGCAGAACTCACAGTAAACGATGCGGTGATTCCAGTTCCTGAGTTTGCACCAGAGAGATTATAGGTAATAGAAAAAGAACCAACAGGCAATTGTGCCGCTGATCCAGTTAAATTTATTGTAGCCACACTACCGGGGCAAATTGCTGCAGCGACATTTGTGCTACTTAATCCATAATTTGGGCAAGTGAAAGTAACGTTTACTTTTCCATTCGCTCCGCTGCCGCCATCTTCTGATCCTGAACTACCGGAACGTACTCCGCCTCCACCTCCACCAGGTATCACACCACTTAATCCACTGCCGTTGGTACCTGTTCTTCCATTTCCTCCATTTCCACCACCAGCAGGTGCACTTCCTCCATTTGATGTGGATCCATTTGCACCAATTGCAGCTGTTCCAGCAGAAGAACCACCACCACCACCATAATTTCCGCTACTTCCATTGGCTCCATTACCACCGGAAAATTTTACATCACCTATTGAGGAAGTTCCGGATCCTCCTGAAACCCCGGTTGAATTATTATTTGCAACCGTGCTTCCACCTTTTGCTAAAACAGTTGAATTAGAGTTAAACCAAGAATCCCCACCGGCATTTGAGTTGTTTGTACTTCCTGCTCCTACAGTTACAGTGTATGTAGTGCCAGGAACAACTGTAAAAGAATTTTTCTTGGCATAAGCGCCACCGCCACCTCCTCCGGTTTCAGTTCCATTGGAAACAGTTGAACCGCCTCGGCCACCACCTCCCCAACATTCAACCGTGACTGAAGTTACTCCAGCTGGAGCTGTCCATGTTGAAGTGCTCGAAAACGATTGCGTCGTTTGAGCGAAAAGGGCAGATTGTTGAAGTAGAAGTGCAAGTATTATTAAGAAATACTTGATTGGAAATTCAAAGGGTAGATCGCTAACCTTATGATTTCTCATTAATCCTAGAGTAAAATTAGATTTCATGGGAATTATATTTAACTAGCAATTACCAAATTATTTCTTCCGATAGTTGAAAAATTATGGTGAATTGTTAATAATTATTGGTGAAAGCTGAAATTATTTTGGCAAGAAAACTCTGGATTTAGGGATAAGATCAGGTATGATTTACCTTAAAAAGGTAAAAGTTTTTTGTAATTATTTTATTTTCAATCTTTTAAAAAATTTACATGCAATTGAAAGTCCGCACTCATTACACTTTGGCTTGATTGCGACGCAAACATACCTTCCATGTAAAATAAGCCAATGATGGGCGAGTGGAATGACTTCTTCTGGTAGATTTTTGATTAATTGTCTTTCGGAAGCTAAAGGTGTTTTTGCATTTGAAGTAAGACCAATTCGAGCCGAAACTCTAAAAACATGCGTGTCAACAGCCATGGTTGGTTGATTATAAACTACGGATGCTATAACATTTGCAGTCTTTCTTCCTACGCCTGGCAATTGAGTTAATTCTTCAAGTGTGGATGGTACTTCGCTGCTGAAATTGTTCACCAACATTTTTGCCATTCCCGAGAGGTGTTTCGCTTTGTTGTTCGGGTAACTAATGCTTCTAATAAATTGAAAAATTTCATCGCTGCTCGCATTGGCTAAATGTTCAACAGTTGGAAATTCTTTAAATAAAGTAGGGGTAACTAAATTAACTCGTTTGTCGGTGCATTGAGCAGATAAAATGACTGCCACTAAAAGCTCATACGGATTTTTATAAATTAATTCCGTTTCTGCATCTGGACGATGTTTTAGAAAATAGTCGATGAAATATTGATACCGTTCTTTCTTGGTCATAATAGATAAAGCCGCCTGTAAATATATTACAAGCGGCTTTAATTTGTCTTTACTTCTTAGGCGGTTGCCTTTTTGTGAAGTGGTGCCGTCAGCATCGCATAACAAAGAATAGAATTAATACTTGATTTGGCGGCATGCATTAAACTGTGATCGATCAGATCCCTAGCTGCTGCCATCGAGTAAAATTCTTCGGCAATTTCTTCATCATGATCAATGGCCTGTTGAACCATTACTGATTCGGTTAATTCGGTTTCATTGTATAAGTAAAGAACTAAATGATTTAGAGTAATACTTTTGTTCATAGGCTTTGTTAAGATTTAACAAGCCTTTAACGTAAATTTATTCTCGGTATTGCTTACATACTTATTACAAGTTGCTTTTCATGTATTAATTTTCGAAGATTAATCAAAGCATATCTCATTCTACCAAGGGAAGTATTGATGCTCACTCCTGTAGCATCCGCTATCTCCTTAAAGCTCATGTTGGCAAAATGACGCATGATCACAACCTCTCGTTGGTCATAAGGTAGCTGTTCTATTAAGGCACGCACCGTTGATTGAATCTGATCGGCAATCATTTTGTCTTCTATATTCTTGTCTTCCAGTTGAATAGTATCAAACACTGAATATTCATCAGTATCATAAACCATAGGCATTCTCTTCAAACTTCTGAAGTGATCAATCACTAAATTGTGACTAATACGAAGTATCCAAGAAAGAAATTTTCCTTCTTCGTTATAATTTCCAGATCGGAGGGTTTTAATAACCTTAATAAAGGTTTCTTGAAAAATGTCATTGGCCAAATCACGGTCTTTTACCAGTAAATAGATGCTGGTGAAAATCTTACGTTCGTGTCTGACAATTAGTTCTTGTAAGGTATCTTCATTTCCTTTAAGAAATTCAGATACGAGTTCTTGGTCGTTTCTTGGGTCTTTACACATAGTTCCTCCCCTTTTTCAAGGTGGTTAAATTGTTAGAATTACAATCGATTAAGTGTAAAGTTTTCGACCTATAGGCTGTTTGTTTTTTTAAGTGGATGTAGGGCTATCGAATTAAACGAAAATTTATTTTAAATATTGTGCTGATCTTTATTATTAGTCAAATATAGGGATGTTTGACGCAATTTGCAACAATCAGGCCTGAGAAAAGTCAATTTTCGAGTATTTTACACGGTTCTGACGAAATCGCGTCCACATAATCTTTATTTTCGCAACTGATGAATAAAATCAAGAATCTACTCGTAATCGCAGCTAACGTTTTGTTTTTCAGTTTGTCTGCTTATGCTCAAGTGCCGACAGCCAGTTTTGAATTTAATGAAAGCACTCTTTTATATAAAGGAGAAGAAAAGCATCTTTCTAATGTTCGACAATTAACCTTTGGAGGAGATAATGCCGAAGCGTATTTCAGTTTTGATAGTAAGGCCATCACGTTTCAAGTTAATAATAGTGAATGGGGTACTAAATGTGATCAAATTTATTATTTCGAATTGTCAGCAGGCAATATGAAGGATGGTGCTCCACAGTTGATTTCAACAGGCCGTGGTCGTACTACTTGCTCTTATTTTATGCCCGGCAATAAGCAAATCCTTTATGCTTCTACGCATGAAGGGAATGATGAATGTCCGCCAGCGCCTGCAAAAAGGGAAGATGGTAAGTATGTATGGGCAATTTATCCGGACTTTGATATTTATGTGAGTGACCTGGAAGGTAAAATCATAAATAAGATAGTAGAAGGTCCGGGGTATGATGCCGAAGCTACCGTCTCTCCTGATGGGAAGTCAATTGTTTTTACAAGTATACGTAGCGGTGATCTGGAATTATATACCATGAATATTGATGGAAGTAATATCAAACAAATTACCAGCGAACTTGGCTACGATGGTGGTGCTTTCTTTTCTCCAGACAGTAAAAAATTAATTTTCCGCTCATCCCGTCCTAAAACAGAAGAAGAAGTAGCGAATTATAAAGCGTTACTTGGTGAGAACCTGGTTCAGCCAACACATATGGAATTGTATGTTTGCAATGTAGATGGATCGGAACTAACAAAAATCACAGATCTTCCGAATGCAAGTTGGGCTCCCTTCTTTCATCCTTCTGGTGAAAAAATTATTTTCTCCTCTAATCATCCCTCTAAAAGAGGATTGCCATTTAATTTGTGGATGGTTGATATCGATGGAAAGAATCTTCAGCAATTAACTTTTGATTCAATGTTCGATGCGTTTCCTATGTTTTCTCCGGATGGAAAGCAACTTATTTTTTCTTCAAACAGAAATAATAACGGAACGCGTGATACAAATCTGTTTATAGCAGATTGGAAAGATTAATTTCCTTTTTTTACCGATTTAAGCTGCAATAAATTCATCGGATTAATTCCTAATCCTTGAATATTGTTTCCGGATAATCGAATTACTTTATCGTAATAAAGAATAATGACGGGCGATTGTTGCATCATCTCGGCATCCATCTTTTTGAAAAGATCATAACGAATGGAGTCGTTGGTGGTCTGCATTGACTCATTATATAGCGCATCAAATGTTTTAGAAACATAATGCGTATAGTTAGGACCGAAAGGCGCTTTGTTGGTAGAGCGAAATAACGACAAATAATTTTCTGCATCTGCATAGTCTGCAATCCATGATCCTCTGAAAAAAGCGAGTTGTTGTTTAGCAACCATCTGTCGATGCTGTGCTGCTTGATTGATGTCTAATTTTATTTTGATGCCAATATCGGCCAATTGACCTTGCATGTATTCACAAAGGTCTTGGTAAGCATGCGTGGTACTCATTGCAATTTCCGGTAATCCTTTTCCTCCAAGATATCCCGCCTCAGCTAATAGTTTCGCTGATAAATTAGGTTGATAATTATATCCCTCAACACGAACACTGTCAAATCCGGGAACACCGATGGGAACAATACCTCCGGTACCGGGAGTTGCCATTCCATTCCTTAAGTATTTGATCATTTTGGCTCGGTCAAATCCGTAATTGATCGCTTTTCTAATTCGAAGATCATTGAGTGGATTGGATTTCATTAACGGCTGTTGATCGTCCATCAAAATGCCCAGGTATTCCGTATTTAAATAGGGCGAAGTTTCCATCTTGAATCTTCCTTTGTACTTGGGTCGAAGCATTCCTTCGTTCGTAAGCAAATCATCTTTGTAACTCGCATCAAGCCCTGAAATAAAATCTAGTTTCCCCTTTACAAATTCTAAAAAAGCAGTTTGTTTGTCACTTATAAAACTAACGACGATTGCATCCAAAAAAGGTAATGATTTTCCATCTGTACTTTTTTCGAAGTAGTTAGGGTTTTTATGAAGTATTAAAGCAGTTCGATCAATCCACTCATGAAAAATAAAAGGTCCAGTTCCAACAGGATGTTTTCGAAAATCTTTTCCATAATATTCTACCGATTCTTTTGGAACCACTGCGCAGTATGAAGAAGCCAGTAAGCCTAATAGTGGAGGAAAAGTCTGATGCAATTGAATGGTAAAAACAGAATCGTTTTCAGCCTTGAATCCGATGGTCTGACCACTTTCATCTTTAAGCACCGACTGAAAAACCCAACTGCCCGGAGAAGCTAATTTTTCAGAACAAATTCGATTGAAGCTGTACACAAAATCATGGGCAGTAACCATTCTTTTATTAGGTAGGGATGCATCTTGGTGAAAAGGAACATCTTTTCTTAAGTAAAAAGTGTACCGCCTACCCTCATCACTAATTTCCCAATGTGTAGCAATGCAAGGCTGAGGAATGAGTTTGTCATTTAACTGAAGCAATCCATTGAAAAGATGATTGCACGCCCAAATATTTGCTTGATTACTGGTGTAAGCCGGATCAAGTGAAGTGATTCCAGAGGATTCATTGTACTTGAATACTTGAAGGTTAGACTTCTTCTTGTCCAATTCAGAGCAAGCCGATAGTAGAAAAATGAAACAAAATACAGAGAAGAGACGATGGATCATAATAGGGCAAAAATAATAGGATTGTACTATTAAAGATGATTAATACGAGGGTACTATTGATTTTATTCAACAGAAGCACACAAATGCCTTATTCCTTATCTTTGCACCCGAATGAAAAAGGTGGCCTTTCATACCTTGGGGTGTAAGTTGAATTTTTCGGAGACTTCAACCATTTCCCGTCAGTTTAAAGCTGCTGGGTGGAGTAGTGTGGACTTTCCTCAGCCAGCGGACGTTTACATTGTAAATACGTGTTCTGTGACAGAAAATGCTGATCGCGAATGTAGAACGATTGTGAATCGTGCCATGGCTGCCAATCAAGAAGCTAAAATTATTATTGTTGGTTGTTATGCTCAGCTTAAGCCGCAAGAAATCGCAGCCATTCCGGGTGTAGACTTAGTATTGGGTGCTACTGAAAAGTTCAACGTGTTAAATTATCTTTCCGGATTGGAAAAGCAAACACAGGCGCAAGTGATGGCCTGTGAAGTGTCGGATGCGAATACGTTTGTAAGTGCTTGGTCGGATAGCGAGGAAAGAACAAGAGCATTTTTAAAAGTCCAGGACGGTTGTGATTACAATTGTTCTTTTTGTACGATTCCATTGGCACGCGGAAAATCGCGAAGCAATACCATTGAAAATGTAGTGCAGCAAGCGAAAGATTTAGTGGCTGCCGGAATTCAGGAAATCGTTTTGACAGGGGTAAATCTAGGTGACTTTGGAATTATTGATGGTCAAGATAATCATGAATATCATTTCTTTGATTTGGCAGTTGCCCTCGATCAAATTAAAGGATTGAAGAGAATTAGAATTTCTTCTATTGAACCGAATTTACTCTCAAAGGAAGTGATAGAATTAGTCGCCGCTTCCGAAAAATGGATGCCACATTTTCATATTCCTTTGCAAAGTGGTTCAGATGAAATTTTGGGATGGATGCGTAGACGCTACAAAAGTAGTTTGTATGCGGACAAAGTTAATCTCATTAAGAAGTTGATGCCGCATGCTTCTATTGGTGTGGATGTGATTGTTGGTTTTCCAGGCGAGACGGAAGAACACTTTGTGGAAACATTTAATTTTTTGATGGATTTGCCTGTAAGTTATTTTCATGTGTTCACCTATTCTGAAAGGAATAATACGTTAGCTAAAGCGATGGAGCAGGTGGTGCCAATGAATGTGCGAAAAGAGAGAAACAAAAAACTTAGAAGTTTATCTGCAAAGAAGCTTCATGATTTTACAGTTCAGCAAATCGGAAATCGTTACCCCGTTTTGTTTGAACATGAAAATAATAACGGCGTGATGCATGGATATACTTCAAATTACATTCGAGTAGAATACCCTTATGATGAAAATTGTGTAAATAAAGTGATCGATTGTGAGTTGGGGGATTTCTCTTCGTCCGGCCTTGCGAATGCAATCCCCGTATTAGTGTAACTCAAATTCGAATTTAATTAACTATGTATCCTACCATCTCTGACCTAATTCTGGATCTATTTGGAATTAATATTCCACTCCCCATTCAAAGTTTTGGATTTATGATGGCGATCGCTTTTCTTGTTGCAGCTTTTACGCTTCAATTGGAAATGAAAAGAAAGGAGAAGGAAGGTTTGATTTATTCTTTTACGAAAAAAGTTGTAAAAGGGAAGTCAGCATCGAAAGGAGAATTAATTTCATCTTTTTTGATTGGCTTTGTCTTAGGATATAAGTTGAGTTATGCATTTTTAAATTATGATTTGTTTGTCCAGGATACTCAAGGGATTTTACTTTCTTTAGAAGGAAATTTTTTAGGTGGATTGCTTATTGGTGGTGTGATGGCTTATATGCAGTATCGTGAATTTGAAAAGTTGAAATTGCCAGCGCCCGTTACTGAAGTTGTAGAAGTTCGTCCTTATGAACTGGTTTCAAATATTACCATCATTGCAGCGATTAGTGGAATCATAGGAGCTAAAATTTTCCATAATCTAGAAAATTTACATGAGTTTGAAGTGGATCCAATCGGAACTCTTTTATCTTTCAGCGGACTCACGATGTATGGTGGATTAATTGTGGCCACAGTTGCGGTAATGCGTTACAGTTATAAGCATGGAATTCATCCTATGGTGATTGCTGATGTTTGTGCGCCTGGACTCATGCTTGCTTATGGTGTAGGTCGAATTGGATGTCATATTGCTGGGGATGGAGATTGGGGTATCGTAAATCTTGCCGCAAAGCCTGATTTTTTATCATGGATGCCAAATTGGATGTGGTCATATAATTATCCTCATAATGTAATTGGAGATGGTATTCCGATTCCTGGTTGTGAAGGTCGACATTGTATGGTGTTACCTGATCCCGTATTTCCAACGCCACTTTATGAAGCCATCGCATGTATCTTGTTGTTTGTTGTGTTGTGGAAGTTGCGAACTTATTTTGTAAATCCTGGTCAATTGTTTTCAGCTTACTTGCTGTTGAATGGTATGGAAAGGTTTGCAATAGAAAAAATAAGAGTGAATAACGTATTTGATATTGCTGGTTTTAAAATGACCCAAGCAGAGGTAATTGCTTTAGTGTTGATGTTACTCGGTATTTTTGGATTGGTTTATTTTAAGAAACATTTGATAAAAAATGAAAGAAGAGCAATTGGATAACCTTCTTGATGATGCTCGTTTGATCATTCAAGATGCTGTACTTTTTTTGCGCAACGAGCGAAAAGTTTTTAGTGCCGACGTTGTAGAATTCAAGGGTTTTAATGATTTGGTTTCTTATGTGGATAAAACAAGTGAAGAAATTCTTGTAAAGGGATTACAGAAATTAATTCCCAATGCTGGATTTATTACTGAAGAAAATACACTTACATTAAAAGATCGTGATTATGTTTGGATTATTGATCCTTTGGATGGTACTACAAATTTCGTTCATGGTATACCGTGCTATTGTGTTAGTGTTGGATTAACCTATAACCAAGAGTTGATTTTAGGTATTGTACACGAGGTGAATTTGGATGAATGTTTTTATGCAAGACAGGGTGGAGGATCTTTTTTAAATGGAACCAAGATTCAAGTATCAACAATTCCTGCTTTAAGCAATTCTTTAGTGGCAACTGGATTTCCTTATCATGACTTCAAGCAAATGAAGGAATACATGGAAGTGTTTGACTTTTGCATGAAAAACACACAAGGTCTTCGAAGATTAGGATCTGCTGCTGTCGACTTAGCCTACGTTGCTTGTGGACGATTCGAAGTGTTTTATGAATACGGCTTAAATCCCTGGGATATCGCTGCTGGTGCTCTTATTGTTAAAGAAGCTGGCGGACACGTGAGTGATTTTAAAAATGAAAATAATTTTCTTTTTGGTAAAGAAATTATCGCTAGCAACTCAGCGGTACACGCTGAGTTTCAAAAAGTAGTTGCTCAATCGTTTCAGTAAAATAAATTACTCGGCTTGTTTTTGTTCTGGAGATTTATGCTTGAGCACTTTTGCTTCGATGTAAAAGATAATCTCTTCCGAAATATTTTTACATTGATCGCCCACGCGCTCTAGCTTTCTGATCGCACTTAACAAATAGAGGCTTTGGTTAATGCGATCGGGATTGCCTCGAATGAACTCAGCTACAGATTCTGTGGCGGCCAAATTAATTTCATCTAACAACTCATCTTTCTTAAAAACACTTCGAGCTAATTTAGTGTCGTCTGTTTCAAATGCTATTTTAACGTCGTCAAGTATTGAAATGCTCGTATCAAACATCATCATGATGCGAGTGTTGTCTAACAATTCTTGTTTCGGAGCTAATTTAATATTTAAAACAAATTGGCAAATTCCTTCAGCAATATCACCGATTCTTTCGAGGTTAGAATTAATTTTTAAGCAAGCTAAAACAAAACGCAAATCGATGGCTAATGGACTTAATAAGGCAATAATGTTTTCGCATTCTCTGTCAATTTTAAGTTCGAAGCTATTCACTCTTTTTTCTAAAACAAGCACTTCGCGTGCAAGATCCTTATCGAGAGAAATTAATGCTTGTTTCGATTTCTCAAGTTGTGATTTTACAAGTGAAAACATTTCAATCATTTCTGATTGCAAGTTTTTAATTTCAATATCTAAATGTGACATGGGCTCGTAATTTTAGTAGGTGTAATAAATAATCAACCAAATCTACCTGTGATATAGTCTTGTGTACGTGTATCACTTGGGTTAGTAAATAGTTTCTTTGTTAAATCGTATTCAATGAGCTCTCCCATATAGAAGAAGGCAGTAGAGTCACTAACGCGACCTGCTTGTTGCATGTTGTGGGTGACAATTATTATCGTGTATTGCGATTTTAATTCGTAAATTAATTCTTCAATTTTTGATGTAGAGATAGGGTCTAATGCTGAAGCGGGTTCGTCCATCAACACAACAGAAGGCTCAATGGCTAACGCTCGTGCTATGCAGAGTCGTTGTTGTTGTCCTCCTGATAATTGCATGGCTGACTTTTTTAGTTTGTCTTTTACTTCTTCCCACAAGGCCGCTTGCTTCAATGATCTTTCTACTCTTTCTTCTATAAGCGTTTTGTGTGAGATGCCATTTACTCTTAAACCATAAGCTACATTTTCAAAAATACTTTTTGGAAACGGATTTGGTTTTTGAAAGACCATCCCTACACGCTTTCGTAATTCATCAATCTTTACTTCTTTGCTGTAAATATTTTTTCCATCGATGAGACATTTCCCTTCGATTTTCACTCCATCAATAAGGTCATTCATACGATTGAACAATCGAAGAAATGTAGATTTTCCACAACCAGAAGGGCCGATCAACGCACACACCGTGTTTTTTTCAACACTCATGCTGATTCCTTTCAATGCATGAAAATTTTCGTAATATAAATTTACGTCTTTGCTTTCTATTTTATGAGGGTAAATTTCAGTCATGATTAGTTAATATTATTCTTTTTACTCAAATATCTTCTTACAATACTTGCTGTAAGGTTTAGAATTAATACAATCAATATTAATACAAGTGCTGTTCCATAGGCCATGGCTCTTGAATCATTGATGTTCGTGCCGCTGGTTGAAATAACATAAAGGTGATATGGCAATGCCATCACTTGATCAAAAATGGAAGTAGGCAATTTAGGAAGAAAATAGGCGGCTACTGTAAATAAAATAGGCGCTGTTTCTCCAGAAACTCTTCCTATACTTAAAATTAATCCAGTTAGTATATTGGGTAATGCAATGGGTAATGTTACCCTATGTATCGTTTGCAATTTAGTGGCTCCTAGCGCGAAGCTTGCTTGACGAAAATTATCATCTACTGCTTTGAGCGCTTCTTCTGTTGTTCGAATAACAATGGGTAATACTAAAAGTCCCAATGTTAATGATCCTGCTAAAATAGAATCTCCAAATCCAAGTTGATTTACAAATAGCGCCATTCCAAATAATCCAAAAACAATAGATGGAATACCAGCTAGGTTAGATGTCATTAATTGGATAAAACTTCTGAAATACCCATGTTTGGTATATTCGTTACTGTATATAGCCGACATCACCCCAATTGGAAAAGCAAAAATGATACTGCCACCGATCAAACAGAGTGTTCCGATAATAGCAGGGTAAATTCCACCTTTCGTCATTCCATCTTTCGGCATTTCAGTAATAAATTCCCAGCTGATGACACTACTTCCTTTGTAAATGATAAAGCCTAAAATGGAAAAAAGAATTCCAATCACGATAAAGCTAAGCGAACGGAATGTCCAAAAAGCTATGCCTTCTACAATTAGTTTTCTTTTGTAATAGTCCATCAGTACTTATCTGTTTTTTCTGCTTCTTGAGATGTATGCCACCCAGAGATTAATGATTAATGTTAACACAAAAAGAATGCATCCAAGTGCAAACAATGCTTTATAGTGAATGCCTCCATTGGGAGCTTCTCCTAATTCTGCAGCAATCGTTGCAGGTATTGTTCTTACTGGTTGTAATATGGTGTGTGGGATGATGGCTGCATTTCCTGTTACCATAAGTACGGCCATTGTTTCTCCAATAGCTCGTCCTATACCTAAAATGGCAGCAGCAGCAATACCCGAAACTGAGTAAGGGACCACTACACGTCGAATCGTCTGCCATCGATTTGCACCTAAGGCTAAACTTGCTTCCTTCATTGCTCTGGGTGTATTTCTCAAAGCGTCTTCAGAAACGGTAATGATGGTGGGTAGCGCCATAATAGCTAAAACAATACTTCCTGCTAAAGCAGTTTCTCCAACTGGTAAATTAAAAATATCTTGAATCATAGGAACAATAATGATCAACCCGAAAAATCCGTATACCACAGAGGGAATACCCGCCAATAATTCGATCACTGGTTTTAATAAATTTCGCATCCGAATACTGGCTACTTCAGCCATGTAAATGGAAGTTGCTAATCCAATAGGCAATGCAATGAGAATTGCAATTAAACTCACCCATAATGTTCCCAATACTAAAGGCAATACTCCGAGTTGAACAGCAGGGTGAGCAGTAGGAAACCATTCTCTTCCGCTCATGAAGGATGATAGACTTACATTGGAAACTTCAATTAATTTACCACGGAAATGAGGTGGAATGTATTTTTTTGAAAAGACAGCTACGATGCCTGGAGTACTATTTATAAGAGAATCAATTTTTCTTGGTAGATTTTCAAATTTCGCACCTAGTTCATCAGCATTAAAGTAGGTGTCGAAGTCTCGGGAAGTGAAAAGAATGATGCTGTCTTTACTCCCA
>CAIXTT010000363.1 GCA_903922455.1 uncultured Bacteroidota bacterium
ATCATTTCCACCTTCCATATTGGCGATACTTGGTTTTGGGTAAATACTTCTACCATGTATGGCTGGAACCTCATTGCTTTATTGGGTGCGTTTAGTATCTGCCCCGTTCGACTTCGCTCAGGGCAAGTATATCGCCCAATATCCAATAAGTTTATTCATGACAGTCTCATTACCTTCCTCGGACTCTATGTAGGTGGCGCTGCCGAGCCGGCGGTGGTTTGTTTGTTTGTTATTTTGATGGGCTTACTCTACTATAAAACCGATCGAACACAAGAGTACCGAAACCACATCATCAATTTTCTCATAGGCATGAGCGTTAGTTTTGGCATTGCGTTGGTGGGCGATGGACATAGCAAACGCGAAGCCGCATTGCCTGATCTTAGTATGGTGGATTGGTTTATTCACAGTGGCTACTTCAGTGCTAAAATTGCGTTCATTCATGCTCCACTGCGCATTTTTTTAGTGTTGACATTGCTCTACCCTATTTTTTCAAACAACAACAGTACGCCTAAATTATCCGTGGGGAAAGGAACCTTGTATGCACTCATGGTTTGGCTTTTTGTAGTGTTGCTGCACACCTGCTTCATCACTTTTGTCATGGGGGATTACGGTCCACCGAGGGCCTGGAGCTTTATTAGTTTTGTGAGCGTTATGCTCGTTGCTTGGTGGTTGTTTCATTACGCAAATAAAATACCGAATGTGGCTGTACCAATTTCTACTTGGCTCTCCGTCTTTATAATTGGCTATGTAGTGTACACTCAAGTGATAGAATTACCACAGTATTCAACCTATGTGAAAAAGGTGAAGGCGAAAGAAATTTTACTAGATGAAAAAGAAATTCCGAATTCGGGGTTGTTGCACAAGGTGAGTTTTTATTGAATAGCATTGCACAACCACTCTTTTAAAAAGTAATTATTAATCTACCTTCTCTCCTGCTGAATAGCGTACTATAGAAAGCAAACTATTTACAATAACAACTTACGCTATGGAACACCCTGCGTACGAAAGATGTTAAAAATGCGTCTCCCCTTCTACCTTACTTCTTGAGAAACAATAAAAAAAAATTAATAATGATAGCTCTGGTTTACAAATTTCAAGGAAATAAGGAATTATAGTCTTAAAGGGCTAAAAAGCACCTTAAGAGGTATTTATTGATAGTGTATTTAGTAAGTAAAATATTTATTCTATCTTTGTAAAACTTCTTTATGAAATCTATCATTGCTCCATTCTTTTTATGTTTATTTCTTGCAGTACTCCTGCTCCCTAGCTCAATAGTTCTATCTAAAATCAATCCTGATTTAATATCCTCTTCTAATTGCACCATTCCATTTGACCTTCCCGAAAAGGATTCAAGTTCTGAATCAAAAGAACCATCAAAGGGTAAGGAATTACGCTCAGCATGGGATGATTTTATAGAAAATCAATTATTATTAAAAATACAATTACTTTATACTCATATTGCTTTTCTTAAAGACGATATTTTTGTTTCCTCAGCCTTTACAAATATTCTCTCTCCACCACCTAAGGTTTAGTTTTTCTTTCCTGTTTTCTTGGTTTCCAAATTCATAGTTTAGTTACAGGAGCTTCTGGCTATAGCCAGATGGCTGTGTTGCATTAAACTGATAACCACATTGAGGAAACAAATATTCTAAATCTATTTACACTCCTATCACTCTATCAATTAAAATATTACATGATAAATAACGAAGAAACATTAATAGGAAGGTTAATCCACTTCTCCAATCCTTTCGATAAACGCTATGAAGATTTAACCAAGGGAAATGTAGCTGGCAATGTAATTAAAGACCTTACCGCAGGATTGATTGTAGCCATGGTTGCCATTCCAATGGCCATGGGTTTTGCCATGGCTTCCGGATTACGACCAGAACAAGGAATTGTTGGTGGTGCAGTTGCTGGTCTGCTTGGAGCTTTATTTGGCGGCTCAAAATATCAAGTTTATGGCCCAACCGCCGCGTATATTCCAATTATCGGAGGCTTAATGGCAACTTATAATCACGGATTCTTAATTCTCGCCTCTATTATTGCAGGGGTTCTTTTGATGATTAGCGGTCTTGCAAAATTTGGAAGAGTAATAGCAAAAGTTCCGAATTCTATTGTTGTAGGATTTACTGCCGGCATTGCTGTTGTCATCGCCTTCTCGCAAATGGGAGAAGTGCTGGGCTACAAAAGTAAATTAGGATACGGATTAACTGAACAAATTACAAACATTTTCAAATATCTAAGCGAGTTTAATGTGTATGCTTTAATCATTGCCATCGTAACTTTTATTATGTGCAGATTAGCAAAAAAGGTCAGCCCCTTTTTACCTGGGCCCTTACTTGGTTTAGCTTTTGGATTTCTCGCTGCAAAAACATTTTGGTCGGACCAAGGCATGATCTTGATAAAAGATAAATTCGGTGCCATCCCAACCGATTTCTTTGTTTTTACAATGCCTGTTCTCCCTGAAAGCTGGAACAGCCAAGTAATTTTTGATTTAGTGTATTATGTTATTGCGATTTATTTTGTTGCAGCAGTAGAAAGTTTGCTTTGCTCGCGAATGGCTGATCGCCTTGCAAATAATAAAGGCACACCCTTTAATCCGAACAAGGAATTTTGGGGTCAAGGAATAGTAAATATTTTTACTCCCCTGTTTAATGGGTTTCCGCACACTGGTGCTTTGGCAAGGACTGCGGTAAGTATAAAACTCGGTGCCATTTCGCCGTTAGCTGGAATAGCAAAATTTACTTTTAAACTTTTGCTGGCGGCCTTTCTTGCTGTTTATCTGGAATCTGTTCCGATGGCTTGTATTGGCGGAATTTTGCTGTATGTTGCAACCAACATGGTAAAAATGGATGAATTGAAAGAAATCTTTTCAATGAAAAGTAATATTCATTTAATGCTGATGATTTACACGGCTGTCATGCTTCCTTTTTTCGGTTTTCTGACGGCTGTATTGAGCGCCATTGCAATTTATATTATTCTGAATTATATGGGAGATCATCATATCATTAAAAAATTAGATGAAGCAGACCATATTTCAAAAGCTTTCAATTACTTGAAAGGTAAGAAAAACAACACAGACAAGTTTGATTGAATTTAATGATAACTAGTTAAAGACATAAAATTGAATTGTTAATAATTATGAACCATAGAAAATAAAAAAATGAAAACCATAACAAAAGAAATACAAGATGCTATTACTCCAGCAATGGCTTTGAATTTACTTGAAGAAGGGAACAAGAGGTTTATCAATAATCTAAAGGCAAATCGCAACTTGTTACTACAAGCAAATGAAACTTCCGATGGACAACATCCTTTCGCTGTAATTTTGAGTTGTATCGATAGCAGAACATCCGCAGAGCTTGTTTTTGACCAAGGTCTTGGCGATATTTTTAGTATCCGTATCGCAGGAAATATCATTAACGAAGATATTTTAGGCAGTATGGAATTTGCCTGCAAAGTAGCTGGGTCAAAAATAATTGTTGTGTTAGGGCACTCCAATTGTGGAGCGGTTAAAGGAGCTTGTGACCATGTTGAAATGGGAAATTTGACAGCTTTGCTTTCCAAAATAAGACCAGCAGTAGATGAAGAATTTGAAACCACAGCTAATCGTACATCCGCAAACTCAACCTTTGTTGAAAACGTAGCAACTATTAATTTAAAAAGAACTGTAAAATCAATCATGGAAAGAAGTACTATTCTAGAACACATGATTGAAAGCGGAGCCATTGGAATTATTGGGGGCATGCATGATTTATCATCAGGAAAAGTGACTTACTATTCGGAAACAAAGTTTATTGCTTCATAAAATAATATTCTTCACTTAAGGGCTATTCTGTGGTGCAATGAAGGGGCAGCATCTCACAGCGAGAGCGAAAGATTGAGAGCAATCACATTAAAGTTAAGGAATTTTGACCCAAAACGGGTCATATGTCTACAGAGAAAATGATGTTTGTTATTGTACGACCCCGTCGGGGTCGTATGTTTTATGTGGTCTAATTTTCTATAAATATTTGATGCCTTCGGCATCTTGATCCTAACATAAATGACATGGAGAGTGGAAATGCTGCCGAAGCGATTCGCGTATTGACCTCACCAGCGTAAAAATAAAATATACCGCTCAGCATTAGGATAATGGTAACTTGGAATATAATTAACTCATATTAGTCTGAATATTTCGTAGTTTATTTCTGTACTTTGTTTATAAAGCACTTATGAATTAGTGAAAGAAAAATTCAACTGTGTACACCGTGGTAAACTTGAAGTAAAGAATAAAGACGAGAATGATATGTACTATGTTAGCCGAAGCCTAACACCGACGAGCTCCGTCCATTTTCAACAGCGGGGTTTCAAAAAATTTCGCGGCAGGCCCACTTCAAATCCATCAACCTTATTTTCTAAATGTTAGTTTGTAAAGTATCCAGCTTTAAAATGAAAGTCCCATGTTCGATTTTATAATAGAAGCTTTAAAATGCACAGTTCTTAATTTTGCGTGCAAGGAGTTTAAAAAAATGTGGCTGCGAAGACCTTCATAAAACGTCCTCAACCTTACCTAATTTTATGAAAATAAAAACAAAATTGTTGCATGTATGTTGTAATTTTCAGCATTCTGCAAAAAAATGGGAGCACAAAAAAAATTAAATTCAAACCCCGTTTTTTCTTAATCCATTTAACAACCACGCCTCTCGAAAAAATGCTTCCTAAAATCCCCCGTTTGTCTCGGTAAAAATGTCCTCTGCGATCATCATAGGATCCGGCATTGCCGGTATGGCCACCGCGCTACGTCTCAGGGCTGCGGGTTTTGACGTGGATGTGTTTGAGGCCAATCACTATCCTGGTGGTAAGCTCCATGCTTTTGAGCTGGAAGGCTACCGCTTCGATGCAGGCCCTTCACTTTTTACCTTACCCGAGCTGGTGACAGAGCTTTTTGGATTGTTTAACGAGAAGCCGGAAGATTTTTTCCAGTATCACCGCAAAACATCTGTGTGCAATTATTTTTGGGAAGATGGGATGCGCTTTACGGTAAATGCCGACCGAGCGATTTTTGCCGAAGAAGCCGCCGCTAAATTCGGCGTAGAGGCTACCTCGCTGTTAGCCTACTTAAAAAAAAGTCAAAAGAAATACGAACTTACTTCGCCGATTTTTCTTGAAAAATCGTTGCATAAAATTGGTACCTATCTTTCAAAAGATACCTTACGTTCATTAACACAAATGTGGAACCTAGATATAGGGACCAACTTAAATTCGCTGAATGAAGCCAGCCTTCGCGAGCCGCACCTTGTGCAGTTATTCAACCGCTATGCTACCTACAACGGATCATCGCCCTACCTTACGCCTGGCATTATGAGCATAATTCCGCATTTAGAGTTACACAAAGGCACTTATTTCCCAGTGGGCGGGATGCATAGCATTACATCCAGTCTGTATCAACTGGCCTTGCGCAATGGTATTCAATTCCATTTTGAACAAAAGGTGGAACGAATCATCGTAAAAGCGGGAAAGGCTGTTGGAGTGAAGGTAAAAGAAAAGGAGCATCTTGCTGATTTCACCGTTTCAAACATGGACATCTTTTCGACCTACAAAAAATTGTTACCCGAGCAAAAACACCCAGAGCGCACCTTGCAGCAGGAACGTTCTAGCTCCGCCGTGATATTTTATTGGGGCATCCGAAAACAGTTTGCCGAATTAGATTTGCACAATATCTTTTTCAGCAATAATTACCAGCAAGAGTTTGCACATATATTTGAGCAAAAAAATCTTTTTGAAGATCCCACTGTATACATCAACATCACGGGCAAAGAAGTTCCAGCTGATGCACCACAGGGAAGCGAAAATTGGTTTGTGATGATCAATGCTCCGGGTGACTATGGACAGGACTGGGATGCATTCGTGCTACAGGCCCGGCAAAACATCATTGCTAAAATTAATCGTATACTGGGCACCGACCTTGAGTCGCTTATTGCCGTGGAAGATGTACTCACACCTCCCATGATTGAGCAACGTACCGGAAGCTATCGCGGTGCATTATACGGCGCGGCCAGTAACTCGAAGTTTGCGGCATTTCTTCGACACCCTAATTTTTCGAGAAAGATTAAACAGTTATACTGCAGCGGTGGCTCCGTACATCCCGGAGGCGGAATTCCTTTGTGTCTGCTTTCTGCAAAGATTACGTCTGAATTAATTGTTTCGGCTTCATGAATCAATTCTCAGCAACACCGTTTTCAGTGGAAAAGCGACAACTATCGATCTTCCTTATTTGGTTAGTCACTATTTCAGGCTCGATAGGGATTTGGCTGGGTTATGGCGACTGGTTTTTTCCAAAAACCCCCTTCAACCTATTGCTGGGTGTTGTACTTTTGTACTGGAATTTCCCGATGAAAAATGGTGGAAAGAGTTTGGTAATATGGAGCAGTGTATATCTGTTGGGAATGGGCACTGAAATCGTGGGAGTAAACACCGGTCTGCTTTTCGGGAACTATAGCTATGGGAATAATATGGGATTAAAAGTGTTTGGGGTACCGCTGCTCATTGGAATCAACTGGGTAGTGCTAACCTTTCTGACAGCTACTATATCCAGGCGTTTAATCGTGAATAAATGGGCGGCTATACTTATGGGAGCATTACTGATGGTAGGCCTCGATTTTTTCATAGAACCCGTTGCTCCTATTTTTGATTACTGGTGTTGGGATGCAGGGTATGCTCCGCTCAGAAATTTTGTGGATTGGTTCATTATTTCACTATTTATGCAGCTGCTTGTGATGAACGATCTCCCGGAAAAAAAACATCCACTCCCCATCCACCATTTTATTTCTCAAGTGCTCTTTTTTACCTTCTTTTATGCCAGCTACTCATTTTGATATAGCCATCATTGGGGCCGGAGCAGCCGGACTTCACCTCGCCTTAGCCATGCGTAAGGAGCCTTTTTTCGAGCAGAAGCGCATCCTTATTCTTGACAAATCAGCAAAAGAACAAAACGACCGTACGTGGTGCTTTTGGGAAAGAGGGGAAGGGTTATGGGATCATTTACTGCAACAAAGCTGGTCGAAAGGAGATTTTTTTTACAAAGAAACGGCCATCCCCTTGAC
>CAIXTT010000364.1 GCA_903922455.1 uncultured Bacteroidota bacterium
CATCGGAATGCTTGCTATGGATGTGAATGGAAATATGTCGGGCGCATGCTCTACCAGCGGAATGGCATTTAAGATGAAAGGAAGAGTTGGCGATTCTCCAATTATTGGAGCCGGATTGTTTGTAGATAATGAAATAGGAGCTGCAACCGCTACCGGTGTAGGAGAAGAAGTGATTCGCATTTGCGGGTCGCATACCGTAGTAGAAGCGATGCGCTATGGAAAATCTCCGATGGAAGCTTGTAAATTGGCAGTAGAAAGAATGCACAAATTGCGAAAAAATAATTTGAACGATATGCAGATTGGTTTCATCGCTGTAAATAAGAGCGGAGAAATAGGCGCTTTTGCATTAAGAGAAGGCTTTACCTACACCTATCGACTCGGCGACGGAATTGATGTGATCAAATCAGCTGACTTTTTAATGAAGAAGTAAATCCGCGCTAATCCTAATAATCCGTTTTATCTGCGCTCCCCTATATCATCCTGGCTAAATAATCTAATATAAAAAGTAGATGCTTCTAGAACTCGCTACATTCAATATTGAATCTGTGCACATAGCGGTTGCTGCAGGCGTAAATCGTCTGGAGCTGTGCGAGGATTACACTTGTGGAGGCGTCACTCCTTCTTTAAATTATTTTAACGAAGCACGAAAATTATTTCATGATAAAATTTTTGTAATGATTCGTCCTCGACCCGGGACATTTGTTTATTCCGAAGAAGAGTTTGAAAAAATGTTGCGAAGTTTAGAAATGTTTATAGAATTGGGTGCAGATGGTTTTGTAGGTGGGTTTATGAACGAAGATCAGACAATTAATAAAAATCAACTTGGAAATTTTTTAATTGAATGTCAACCTTTACCATTTACATTTCATCGGGCCTTTGATCAAGTTCGTGATTGGAAATTAGGTCTCGATATTTTATTAAAATATGGTTGTGAGCGTGTACTTACATCAGGCGATGGAAAAACTGCCGAGGAAGGAATGGTTCGACTCAAGGAAATGATCGACTATGTAAAAGGAGAATTGATGATACTTCCTGGTGGTGGAATTCGTTCTTCTAATATGGAAAGCGTGTTGGATGCTTGTCAGCCTGAAGAGATTCATACTGCTGGAATCACACAAGAAAATTTGCTGAATGGAAAATTTATTGCTGATGAAAGTGAATTGCGAAAGATGTTGGAAATGATGAAATAGAAATTGTTTATGTTGATTTAAATTTGTGTAGATCTTGCATCTGGTGAAAACTTTCAAATTAAAATTAACTATGTATATATAATAAACTCCCTGGCTTTAATAGTTGAAGTGCTTTTTTCATATCTTCTTTTGATAGCGCAGGACATCCATAACTTCTTCCACAGCGGCCATTGTCTTCGATGAACTCCTCACTTACATAATCGGCTGCATGCATAATGATTTCACGTTCTCTTGCTTTGTCATTAATTCCTTTTTCAAGTCCATCTAACGCTAATGAGGTGCCGTGTTTTGGCGATTCAAAAGATTCTTCAATCAGATAAAATCCTTTGCTACTCATGTGCGACGACATTTTATTTGAAAATTGTGTAACAAAATTGTCACCCGAATTTTTTCCGTGCGCCACCCATGTTTGCAAAATGATTTCTTTTTTGATTAAGTCTATAATGTAAAAACGTTGCTGATCGGATGGTTTTGAAAAATCAGCAATTGCCATCATCTCTGCGTAGGGATTCCATTTTTGAACACCAGCATACCCTTTCATAAAGGCACCGCGATCAATACAATCACTCAAGGGTTCAAAAATGATTTCTGCTTCGCTTCTTATTTCATTCGACTTTGAAGGTTCATTCGTGAATGCAACACTTCCATCTCCTCCAAAAAGAAACGATTGAACATACACGAAGAGTTGAATGATGAATAGCATAGTTGTGGCAATTTTCTTCTTTAACGCTAAATAGAAATTTATGTTTAGTATTCAATTAGGAATTGAATGGGAAGTTAATGCAAAGATACAAACGAAAAGATTCAGTTTTTATTTAAAATTCGATTATTCCTGCAATCATTAAATTAAGAATATTCATTTGTTTAACTTATAAGTTATTGCAATTTAAGTTATAACAAACAAAATAATGTTTCCTTAATCACTGTACTTATTAAATGAAAAGACAAAAGTCAGTAGGGTTTGCATTAATTGTTCAAGACAATTTCAATGTTTATTTATTCAAATAATTCAAAAAAAGAGCAGGATTTCAAGTGGTATTATTTTATAAAATAGTTTTAATTAAATGATAATTTTAACTTTTCGGTTGGCGATTATTCGACGATGCATTATTTCCTTTTGATGCGGGCTTTCGTTGCGGCCTTTTACTTCTAGTTGTGGAATTAAATTCAGGGGATAACCCAATATGTTCGGGGAGCGGTGATGGTGTTAATGGTTTGCCAATTAATTTTTCAATGCGTTGAAATCGTTGAAAATCATTTTGAGTGATTAAGGTAATAGCTACTCCCGATTCTTCTGCACGCGCAGTTCTGCCGATACGATGTATGTAATCTTCTGGGTCATGCGGTGCGTCGTAATTGATGACTAAACTCACCCCTTCCACATCAATCCCGCGTGACAATACATCAGTACCCACCAACACACGAATGCTTCTGCTTTTAAAATTACGCATCAATTCCTCTCTTTCTTTTTGCTCTAAGTCGGAATGAAAAGCGGAAGCTTTCACACCTGCTTTTTTCAAATCAGTATTTAGCTTTTTAGTATTTTCTTTTGAAGAAGAAAAAATGATGATGGATTCGTAAGCAGGATTTTTTAAAATGTCAATGGTCATGGGAAGTTTTTGGTCCATGTTAACAAAATAAAATTCCTGATGTATTTTTTCTGCAGGTTGTGATGTCGCTAAACTAATTTGCTTTGGATTTCTTAATATTTTACTCGCAATGGTTTGAATCTTTTGAGGCATGGTTGCAGAGAAAAGCAATGTTTGATGTTTTGCAGGCAACATTTTGATGATACGAAGTATATCGTCGTAAAAACCCATGTCGAGCATGCGATCCGCTTCGTCTAAAATAAGATGTTGTAAATAACCAAAGTTCACATCATCAGAAGCCATCATCGAAAGCAATCGACCTGGAGTTGCAATGATAATATCGGCGCCTTCACGTAATGCGCGTTTTTGCTGTTCCCAGATCATCCCATCTCCACCACCATAAATGGGAATAGAACTTACTTGTAAAAAATAACTGAAGCCTTCTATTTGTTGGTCTATTTGCTGAGCTAATTCCCGTGTAGGGGCTATGATTAATGTGTTCAGATGGCTGTGATCGGAGCGAGCAATTCTGTCTAATATAGGAAGTACATAAGCTGCTGTTTTTCCTGTTCCTGTTTGTGCACACGCAATTAAATCATGCCCTTCCTGTATAATAGGAATTGCCATCTCTTGTATGGGCGTTGGCTTATTGAAGCCCATGGCGTCGAGGCCATTTTGAAGTTCTGATGTGAAACCGAAGTCGGTAAAATTCATGTTAGAGTGACCCTGTTCGGTCTTATTTTTTTGTGAAAATAGCGAAGTTTATACTAGATGATTCGATAAAAGTGAATGTAAGGTAAGAAAAGAGTTGTTCTTTTTTTCTATTTACAGCGCGGAAAATGATTATTTGAATTTAAAGTAACTGATTTATAGTCTTGATTTTTTGAAATGCATCCTTGGAATTCAACCTATTAGAATGATTGCGGATCTAAATAAAACTTAAATAACTACTATTGTGATCAAATAAAAATTAGAATGAGTACAATAGATATATTAAAGGAAAGGAGTGACAATTCCTGTGAACTATGTAAAGCATCAAATAATCTTTCCATCTACAATGTCCCACCGCAAGGTGAATCCTATGGTGATGCTGCCATTTTCATTTGTAAAACTTGTTTAGATCAATTAGAAAAGAAGGAAGAGCTCAATACTACTCATTGGTCTTGCCTCCGCGACAGTATGTGGAGTGAAGTGATACCA
>CAIXTT010000365.1 GCA_903922455.1 uncultured Bacteroidota bacterium
GACAGTAAATTGCCTGTTCTCGAAATTGGAATCGTCCCGAATATGGAAAAAATCAATATTTTGTGGCGAGTGCAATTATTGACAATCCCATTTTACGGAAAGTGATCCAATCTAAGAATCGGGCGATGGGGATTAGTTTATTATACAAGTTCATCTGATCTCCCTCCACCTCCTTCTTTTTCATGATTTTTCCTCCAAAAAACCAAGCAGGTATACCTAACGCATTGAACATCCACTTCTTTTCCATTAACAGGGGAGCTGCTTGAAAGAGTTCATTCATCATGGAATCCGTATATCGTCTGAAATGAAAAAGTCCTTTATCAATGTCATTATAAAGAGATGGGCCTGCTGGTACAAGAATCAGCACTTTTCCTCCTACTTTGAGCAATGAGACCAAGTTTTTCATGGCTAGGTGATCATCTTCAATATGTTCAACTACATTCATGGCAAAACAGGCGTCAAATGAACCTAGGAGATGGCTATATACATTTTCAAAATCGGGATGGACTAAATCGAGGATGAGAACTTGGTTCTTAGGAAACTTTTGGCGCAAGGCATTGCAATATTCTTCTCGTATATCACTCAGAACGATATTGGATTTTGCATCAATAAAATATTGGGAGATATTTCCGATACCACTACCAATTTCAAGAATTCGTCCATTCATAAATGGTTGCACCTGTTCAAACATCCATGCATTAAAATGATGAGCTTGGCTGATGGCTTCTAGCGTGTAAAGTCCTTCTTCGTCTTTTTCCTTAAATGTAAAATTTGCCATTTCAATTGCAATATTAGGATAGAATCATTAATTTCGGGTCAACAAAGATTATTCGTCTCATGAAAAACAGTTTATTTCTGATTTTAATTCTAGCCGTTTTCATCACCTGCAAAAAGGACGAGGATCCGACACCAGACGATTTAATTGTAGTTATTCCTGCTGATTTTCGTGATTCCATTGTAGGAAGTTATGTAGGGACTAAGAACAATTATTTTTGGATGATGGGTTTGCCGCCAACTCAGAATGACACCACATATGCTTGGACATTCACTATTGTTAAAGATACTTCTGATAGCTCCATCATTGCCGATGGATATCTATTTAAACTAGATTCGGCG
The DNA here is from genome assembly GCA_903922455.1 of uncultured Bacteroidota bacterium. GTDB lineage: Bacteria > Bacteroidota > Bacteroidia > AKYH767-A > OLB10 > JAJTFW01. Next base: position 1,117 of record CAIXTT010000365.1, read on the forward strand.
TTATCTTGTTACGAACAACAGTTTCCGGGACCCACCATAAGAAGTTTTATTTTCAGAAACGATTCAGCAATTCTTTTCTTTAGATCAGGAGGACTTGGAGGATACGGCACTACGACAATCAAAGGATTGTTACAATAAATTTATTTAAAAAGATTATATCTCAAAACACAATAGATCGCTCTAAAACCATCTTTCCAATTTATCTTTTTCCCTTCTGCATACGTTCTACCGTAGTAAGAGATCCCCACTTCGTAAATGCGCACATTAGGAATACGAGAAATTTTTGCAGTTACTTCCGGTTCGAATCCAAAACGACGCTCTTTCAAGTCGAGCGATTGAATCATTTCGCGTTTAAATAATTTGTAGCAAGTTTCCATATCTGTTAAATTCAGATTGGTAAACATATTCGATAAAAAAGTGAGCCCATGATTACCAAGCGTATGCCAAAAAAATAAAATTCGATGTGCACTTCCACCTGTGAACCTAGAACCGTACACTACATCTGCAAATCCATTCAAGATAGGTTGTAAAAGACGATTATACTCTGCAGGATCATATTCTAAATCGGCATCTTGAATAATCACATAATCACCAGTAGCTTCCTTAATGCCACGATGAAGGGCGGCCCCTTTTCCCATATTCCGAGGTTGAGAATAAACAACGATGGGGAAATCAGGATGACTTTGCTGATATTTTTCAAGAGCGTCCAATGTATTGTCTGTAGAAAAATCATTTACCGCAATTACTTCCATCGTCATTTGTTCTGACAGCACCACCTTACCAATTTTATCGAGGATAAGGTGAATTGTTTTTGCTTCATTAAAAACTGGAATTACGATAGAAAGTTTTTGTGCCATGTTATTTTCTAAATTTTAACATCTTCGTTCTTCTTTACCGTTGCACTTTTTTGAGTCACGTTTTCGATTGGCTTTGCAATAAAATTAATTCCGAAAAAGAAATAATCGCGTGCGATGGGATTTGTCTTCCATAATTTTTGTTCCTTTTCAATCGCCATTTGGTATCCATACTTGTTGAATAATCCAGGAGGATAAGCACGAATATACTCAACACTATGATCATCTATTAACAAATCTTGGGCTTTCATTACCTCTTTCCATTTGCTGAGTGATCTAATATTTTCATTGCCCAACAAAATGGTCTTTTTTAGACGCTCATCATAAAAATCAATAATACGATTATTCCCTCGTTGCTTATACAATTTAATGGATTGAATTATGTTTTTTCCATTCTCTTCAATCACGATCATTTCACCATCGGGTTTGAGATGATCATGTAGAATGTGTAAGGCTTCTTGAATAGGTTCAAGGTGGTGGAGTGTATCTTGAACGATGATATAATCAAACACATTGCGGGGAGCCGAAGGTTCAAACAAATCCTCATAATCAAAAGTAAACCCACTTACATCGCCAAACTGAGACCAATACTTCATGCGTTCTGGAATTTCTTTAAAATAAAATTCTAGTGTAGTTCCGTGCACTTTAAATCCATTTAAAGCTAAAAAAATGGCAGTAGTTCCATAACCACAACCGATATCCCAAGTAATACTGTCATGCATTTTGATTTTATCAGCGATA
>CAIXTT010000366.1 GCA_903922455.1 uncultured Bacteroidota bacterium
ACGAATAATCCTTGATGTGCGACCCCGCTGGGGTCGGGATATTCTCAGCCAAATCTTCCTAATAACGTTAGATCCCTCTGGGATCTTTTTCTCCTTCAAACAGAGATACTAATTAACAATAAAAAGAAAATTTTCGTAAATCTATCGAAGGGGGTTTCATAACGTTAGATCCCTCTGGGATCTTTTTCTCCTTCAAACAGAGATACTAATTAACAATAAAAAGAAAATTTTCGTAAATCTATCGAAGGGGGTTTCATATTGCGTAAAATGAGATTATCTTTGCACCCTTCTAAAAATACGATGAATATCAAAATTACGCTACCCGATCAATCTGTTCGTGAGTTTCCAAAAGGAAGTTCACCTATGGATGTGGCCAAATCCATCTCTGAAGGATTGGCGAGAAATGTATTGGCGGCGAAGGTGGATGGAGAGATCCAAGACCTGAACCGACCTCTTGAACAAGATGCGCAAGTAACTTTGTTGACGTGGAACGATACAGATGGAAAAAATACGATGTGGCATTCGTCAGCTCATTTAATGGCTGAAGCGTTGGAATTTTATTATCCAACTATTAAGTTTTGGGTGGGGCCGCCCGTAGAAAATGGTTTTTACTACGACGTAGATTTCGGTGGAATTGCTTTTTCTGCTGATGACTTGAAGAAGATTGAAGATAAAATGGCTGAGCTTGCCAAGCAAGGTAACGCTTATGTTCGCAAGGAGATGAGCAAGGCCGATGCGATTCAATATTTCACAGAGCGTAACGACCCGTACAAACTCGATTTATTGAGCAACCTCGAAGACGGTAAAATCACCTTTTATACCCAAGGAAATTTTACAGATTTATGTAGAGGTCCCCATATTCCCAATACCAGTTACATCAAAGCCATTAAGTTGACCAATGTTGCTGGAGCTTATTGGAAAAACGATTCGAACAATCCGATGCTCACCCGAATTTACGGAATTACATTCCCTAAAAAATCGGAATTGGAGGCCTATATCACTATGATAGAAGAAGCCAAAAAGCGAGATCACCGTAAGATTGGAAAGGAAATGGAAATTTTCACTTTTGATGATGATGTGGGTCCGGGCTTGCCTTTGTGGTTGCCCAATGGCGGTGTGTTGATTGAAGAATTGGAGCGCTTAGCAAAAAAGACAGAAGCTTTAGCAGGATACAAACGTGTTCGCACTCCGCATTTAGCGAAGGAAAGTATGTATCTCACCAGCGGACATCTTCCCTATTATGCTGAAAGCATGTACCCTCCCATGGAGTTTGATGGGGAGAAGTACTACCTGAAAGCGATGAATTGCCCTCATCATCATAAAATTTTTAAAGAGCTGAATTTGAGTTATCGTGATTTGCCACTTCGTTTGGCTGAATACGGAACTTGTTATCGTTACGAGCAAAGCGGGGAGTTATTTGGATTGATGCGAGTGCGACAACTGCAGATGAACGATGCGCATATTTATTGCACCAAGGAGCAATTTGCAGATGAATTTAATGCAGTGAACGATATGTACCTCAAGTATTTCCGAATTTTCGGAATTGAAAAATACGTGATGCGTTTTTCTACCCATGAGCCGAGTAAATTGGGACAAAAGTACGTGGACAATGCGGCTTTATGGTTGGAGACAGAAGACATGGTAAGAAACGTGCTTATTGAATCGAAAATCCCATACATTGAAGTGGCTGATGAAGGTGCCTTCTACGGACCGAAGATCGATGTGCAAGTTTGGAGTGCCATTGGACGTGAGTTCACGCTGGCAACCAATCAAGTAGACTTTGCAGTACCGGCTCGATTTGGCTTAACTTTCCGCAATGCCAAAAACGAAATGGAGACGCCCATCTGCATACATCGAGCGCCGCTGGGAACCCATGAGCGCTTTATTGGCTTCCTCATTGAGCATTATGCTGGTAATTTCCCACTTTGGTTAGCTCCCGAACAGATCGCGATTTTGCCTATTTCCGATAAATTCAACGGATACGCAAAAAAAGTTTTACAAGTCCTTATAAATTCCGATCTTCGCGGGCTCGTTGACGACCGTGACGAAAAAATTGGCAAGAAGATTCGCGATGCCGAGATGAAAAAGATTCCTTACATGCTGATTATCGGCGAGAAGGAAGAGCAGGAAAACTCGATATCGGTTCGCCAGCATGGAAAAGGGGATCAAGGATCCTTACCCGTGCAGGAGTTTGTCGACAAAATGCAAGCAGAAATAAAAGCACTCTTGAGTGTTTAGATATAAATTAAACTAACAAATAAAAGGAGGCCACATAGCAACTTTTCCTTACAAACCCGGATTCGGTAGAGGTCGGGGACCTATTAAAAGAGAAGCGGAACACCGCATCAACGACAAAATTAAAGCTACCCATGTGCGCCTAGTAGGTGACACAGGTGAGCCACAAGTTTTGGACATTGACGAAGCACTCAAGATGGCTGCGGATGCAGGTCTTGATTTGGTAGAAATTGCAGCACAAGCGGATCCACCCGTTTGTAAAATTGTAGACTATCAAAAGTTTCTGTACGAGCGAAAGAAAAAGGAAAAGGAAACTAAGGCCAAGGCCAGCAAGCAAATCTTGAAAGAGATTCGTTTCGGTCCCAATACAGACGAGCATGATTTCAACTTCAAGGTGAAGCATGCTCAGAAATTCCTGGAAGATGGTGCAAAGGTGAAAGCTTATGTACATTTCAGAGGTAGAGCGATTGCATACAAAGCACGTGGAGAAATCATCCTCCTAAAATTTGCTCAAGCGCTAGAAGATGTGGGTAAAGTGGAAATGTTACCCAAGTTAGAAGGAAACAGGATGTTCTTACACCTGGCTCCATTGCCAAATAAAAAATCAAGTAAACCGACTAGACCTGCTGATGAGAAGGTAGCAGATAAGCAAAATGCAAAGAAAAGTCCAGTAGAAGCAACTCCTAAAAAGAGCGCTGATATTCCTTTCCCAGAGCAAATAGCTGACGAATCGGAAAATAATAACGAAGCATAAAATAATTGTCATGCCGAAAATGAAAACCAACTCCAGTGCAAAAAAGCGTTTCAAGCTTACAGGCACAGGAAAAATTAAGCGTAAGCATGCTTTCAAAAGTCACATCTTAACCAAGAAGTCGACGAAAGCAAAACGCGCATTAACCGCTACTGGTACCGTCCACACAACCGACGAGTACAGAGTAAAGAGAATGTTAGGAATCGCTTAAGCGAACACGCTAACTTCTAAAACTAATTCTAACCCGGTACTTAGCTTCAAGATCCTCCTAAAACAGGACGCTAACTCCAAAAAACGAAAACAACATGCCACGTTCAGTCAATCACGTAGCGGCTAGAGCAAGAAGAAAAAAAGTTCTTAAGCTCGCCAAGGGTAATTTCGGTTCCCGCAAAAACGTATGGACAGTTGCCAAAAACACTGTCGAAAAAGGTCTCCAATATGCTTACCGCGATCGTAAGACCAAGAAGCGCAACTTCCGCGCACTATGGATCCAACGTATCAACGCAGCAGCGCGTATTCATGGAATGTCTTATTCCCAATTCATGGGTAAAATTCACGCGAGCAATGTCGACATCAACCGCAAGGTACTTGCCGATTTAGCCATGAATAATCCTGCCGCTTTCGAAGCGATATTGAATTCTGTAAAATAAAAAGAAAAGAATAACCTTCTCAATTTAAAAAAAGGAACCTTTAAGGTTCCTTTTTTTATTAACGCTTATCCTTGACGCGAAACCGAATAAACACGAAAGGCGAAAAATCGAAATACTTGCCCTCAGCGAAGTCGAAAGGGCAAATTTGCTTCGCAAGGCGAAAAGCTATCATAAAAAATCTTAACCATCATAATAAATCAGTGTTCCATCAATTATAGGATAAAGGATGGAACCCTCATGCAAGCATACTTTTCCTATTTTTGATTTTATGTTGAATCGCATTCCCCAGTATTTATTGCTCCTACTTTTCGTTTTAGGATTTGGGTTATTGGCTTTTTACAATGTATTGATGGACGACGACCTCGTGATGCTTCGTGGTGTAGAAGCTCACGGCATTGTAGGCGCTACTATTGATCACTACGATAGCTGGAA
>CAIXTT010000367.1 GCA_903922455.1 uncultured Bacteroidota bacterium
ATATTAAAGAGTTGAAAAGAGTTACTCTTTCAAAAGCTGATATTGATGGTGATAGTAAATTTGATTTGTTGACTGGTTGTAATTCAGGTGGAATGAGATTGTATACTCAGTATACTTCTTCCGGAATTCGAGATGTGGCACAGCAGTTGAATTTCACACTAGCACCAAATCCAACGAGTGATTATTGCACCATTCGTTTCAATAGCGATGCAAGTAACAAGCCTATTCTGCTGTCAATTCTTGATCTATCTGGGCGCGTGTTGTTTTCTACCTCTACGATTCAAAGGGAAATGCAACTCTTTACCAATAATCTTACGTCTGGTATTTATATCGTTCAAATGGTGAGTGATGGTTTAACTTATGCTCAAAAATTATGTATACAACGATAAAAAATTTAGGAAAATGTTTAATTTTTATGGTGATTTTCCCATTCGTTTCGAATGGGCAATTGCCCTATCTATTTCGTGATACAAGCATCGCTGTATTTCACGGAAGTACCAAATTGCAAAATCCTTGGGCTAGTGGTATGAATACTCCAATTTTTGCAGAAATTGATTTGAATGGTGATAATAAATTGGACTTGATAGAATTTGATGCGCCTAGTTTTCGAGTAAATCCATTTATTAATTTGATGCAAGCCAATGTCTCCTCTTATGTTTATGCACCAGAATATCGTTCTAAATTCCCAACAGATTTGGAAGGTTGGGTGCGAACTTTTGATTATGATTTTGATGGCGACATGGATTTGTTTTCATACTATGGCGGAGGAATTTCATTGTATCGAAATGATTATTCAGCTGGAACCGGATTGTTATTTACTCTAGTTACTAATTCCATTCAAACACACTATGGCGGCTTTCAAACAAATATTTACGCCTCTCGAGTAAATGCTCCTGCATTGAGTGATCTAGATAATGATGGGGATATGGATATTTTAGCATTTAGTATTAGTGGATCTTGGGTAGAGCATCATGAGAGTTTTTCAATAGATTCTACAGGCATACCTGGACAAATGAAATATCATTATATTCCTGTATGTTGGGGCTATTTTGTGTTGGCGAATAATTCAAACGTTGCTGTGCTTCCGCCTGTCTTACCAACTTGCCCATTGATGGCTGCAAATCCCTACCGAGCTTATTTTGATGAAGAGAAAGAGGGAAGTAGTGAAGGAAGTCAATTGTATAATTCTGATAAAAGTATGCGTCATGCGGGCTCATCATTGATAGTTTATGATAATGATGGCGACGGAGATAAAGAGGTGTTAAATGGTGATATCTTAGGGAGTAATTTATTGTTTTTGGAAAATTGTGGAACTCCTGATTCAGCTTGGATTTGTGCACAAGACTCTACATTTCCTTCGTATAATATTCCTGCACTTATGTTGGATGTTGCAGGGCCACACTATTTTGATGGCGATAATGATGGAAAAAAAGATTTAATAGTTTCTAATTTTTTCCCCACTGGTGAAGATTATAACAATGTTAGTTTTTATAAAAACACAACCAATAATCAAACTAATATTTTTAGTCATCAAACTAATCGTTGGTTAGTGGATGAGATGATTGAGGTGGGTACAGGAGCTCATCCTGTTTTTTTCGATGTCGATCAAGATGGAAAATTGGATTTGTTAATTGGAAATGATTATTATTTTGATAAGGTAAACTCGATTGCTAAAGTAGCCTATTATAGAAATACGAGTACGGGTACTAAGGCAGAATACACACTAGTAACCAATGATTACTCTTTATTGTCGACCTATCTTTTATCTGCAATTTATTTGACTTTTGGTGATGTGGATGGAGATGGTGATTCAGATATGATTGTGGGTCATTCGGATGGTGGTCTGATTTATTTCCAAAACTTAGCAGGAGCCGGTAATCCATGCATCTTTGTTTTGTCTCAAGTGAATTATCAATCAATAGACGTAGGTGACAATGCAGTTCCGCAATTAATCGATGTTAATAGAGATGGAAAACTAGATTTATTGATTGGTGAAAGAGCAGGAATTTTGAATTATTATGAAAATACAGGTTCTCTTATCAGTCCTATTTTTAGTTTTGTTTCAAACAATTTTGGAGGCGTGAATGTAGCCAAAGGTGGTTCTTTTGCTGGATTTTCTGCTCCTGTATTGTTTGATAAGCAGGGCAATTATGAATTACTAGTAGGGTCTTTAAGTGGCTACATTTATCATTTCGGTAATATAGATGGAAATTTATCTGGAACTTTTACGTTACTAGATTCTATGTTCCAAAATATTTATGAGCCAAAACTTGCAGTACCTGCAATGGCCGATGTTGACGGCGATACAGCTTTTGATTTAGTGGTTGGAAGTTTGTCGGGTGGAGTTGTTTTATATTCCCAAGATCAAACTCTTTCCATAAATTCAGAAGAAGATGAAAGTGTCTATTTCAATCTTTATCCAAATCCAGTACAAATGAATTTGATTTTGAATTTTGAAACCGAGAGTTCAGCAAGAAAACTAATCGAAATTGTAGATATAACAGGCCGACTTATTTACAAACTTCAAAGTAATCGTCAACAAATAAATTTAGATATTTCCAAATGGAATTTAGGAACATATTTGTGTAGAGTGAGTGATTCAAAAAGATCATTTACTCAAAAATTTATTAAGTATTAATGACCAAAAATAAATTTAATATGAATACGAAAAGAGTAGTTCTTGGTGCTATCATTCTGTTGATAAGCTTTGTATTTATTCAATGTAAGGATAAGAAGAAAGAGGAAGAGGATAATTGCCCAGCAGGTAGAACAGGTCAATTAACGATGACGTTTAAGATGCTTCATCACAGTCGACCCATCCTTGGTTGTAGAGTTTTTTTGAAGTATAATGCAAGTGAGTTTCCTGGTCCTGATACTACAAAATATGATTTTGCAGTCAGTGCCGAATTGAATTCTGCTTATGCAAGTATTGATAGTTTGAACTGTGGAAGATATTATGTGTATGCTATTGGCATCGATAGTTTGTTAGATCCCAGTGATTGGGTTTGCGTAGGCGGACTACCATTTAATACTTCGGTGGTAGCTGGAGTAGATTCATTGAACGTTTATATTACAGAAGGAGATTGATGAGAAAAGGGAGATTAATTTTAGCAGTTGTTTGCTTGTTCCTATACGGATGTAAATATGACAAGTACGAAGCACTCGTGCCTTCTAATAATGGGTATCCTCCTGAAGTAGAAAAAATAATTATAGGCAAATGTTCTACCCCAGGTTGCCATACAACGATAAGTAAAAATGCCGCAGCTGGTTTGGATTTGAGTTCTTGGGATGTGATGTTTGATGGCACCAGTAATGGTGCAGTAGTGATACCTTATCGTTCTGATTTCAGCACGCTTTGTTATTTTACAAATGTTGATAGTACGCTCGGATTAGTGGTATTACCAACGATGCCAGTTAATGAACCCGCACTATCAAAAGCGGAGTATGAAACATTGAGAGATTGGATTGACGCAGGAGCTCCCAGTAAAGATGGGACAATCATGTTTGCCGATGATCCTTTGCGTCATAAATTCTATGTAGCCAATCAAGGATGCGATGTGGTTTCTGTTTTTGATGGGGATCGGAGAGTGGCTATGCGAATGGTGAATGTTGGTCAGAATCCTGGAGCATCTCCGCCTGAGTCACCACATAATATTAGAGTAACTCCTGATGGACAATTTTGGTTGGTAGTATTTTTGAATGCCGATATTGTTCAAGTCTTCAGCGCAGCAACGGATCAATTAGTAAAAACCATTCCCATTGGAAATGGTATCTCTGGAGGATGGAATACTATTACTATTTCAAGTGATTCTAAAAATGCGTATGCTGTAGATTATAACGGCGGCAGAATTGCATTTATCGATATAGAGGCTGGTACATCAAGCACAGTCGGACCATTTCCCATCACCGGAAATCCAACCCCGAATTTACATGGTGTAGCGCTGAATCAAAACAATGATACTTTGTATGTAACTTGTCAGGACATTAGTAAAATTTTAAAGATTCCTATCAATGATTTAGTCAGTTACGAAGACGTCAACATTAATCCCATTGGTCCTTGGCAATTGCCATTCCCCATGCGCCCGCATGAAATTATTTTCAGTCCAGATTATTCGAAATATTTTGTGACTTGTCAAGACACGAATGTAAATCAAGTGCGCGTTTTTAATACATCTAATGATCAATTGATTCAAGTAATTCCTGTTGGAAAAGTACCCTTGGAATTCGCATTGTCACCAGCCAATAATTTATTATTCGTCAGTAATACAGAAGATGATTTCTTTCCAAACATGCGAGGATCCATCAGTGTAATTGATATTAATTCATTAACCGAAATAAAAAAGATAAAAGTAGGGTGGCAGCCACATGGTATCGTAGTTGATGAGTCAAAGAAAGTAATATATGTGGCCAATCGAAATGTGACAGGTGGAATTGCGCCGCATCATGCAGCATCCTGTTCAGGCAAGAATGGTTATTTAAGTATTATCAATTTAAATACCCTCGATAAAGACCCTGATTTTAATGCTGAAGTGAGTGTAGATCCTTATTCTATCACTGTGCGTCCTAAATAACCTAATTTTAATGAAGCGCTCCCGAAGGATCGGGAGCGAAAAATTCTAAGTATAAATTCGATACCTATTTTGAATGAACTATGTTTTGAAATATGATTTGGGTAAGATAATTATCTTCGATGGCTATTGCAACTTCTGTAACTGGGGAATTCAGTTTTTGTTAAGACGTGATAAGCAGAATTCATTTTTATTTTCTGCAAGTCAAAGTGAAAATGGAAAGAAATTATTAGACCACTTCAATATCCAAGAAGTCGAAAGTGTACTTTATATTAGGAATGGAGTGGTGCTGAAATCTTCTACTGCAGTACTCCATGTGCTTCGTGATTTAGGATATCCGTGGAAAATATTTTTCGTGTTCATCCATGTTCCCGCATTTATTCGAAATGCAATTTATAAAGTATTTGCAAAAGTTCGATATTCATTTTTTGGTCGAAGGGCAACATGTAGATTGCCCCGTGAAAATGAATTAAATCGATTTCTTTAAAAACAAATAATCCTGTTTAAAAAACATAAAAGCCTGCGACTGAAGTCGAAGGCTTTTGTGATAGGCTTTTGTGGCTATCGAAATATTATTTAGCCGAAACCGACATAGTATCCAATACACTCATCACTTCTTTTACAGCGATGGATGATTTGGTCAGTAAATCTTTTTCGTCTTTGTTTAATTTAAGTTCGATGATTTCTTCAATACCGTTCTTTCCTAATTTAACAGGAACTCCTAGGTAAACATTCTTCTCACCATATTCACCTTGCAACCAAGCGCAAACTGGGAAAATTCTTTTTTGATCACGAACAATTGCTTCTACCATTTGTGCAGCAGCAGCTCCTGGTGCATACCACGCTGATGTGCCCATCAAGTTTACTAATTCTCCACCGCCCGATTTGGTGCGTTGAACAATGGCTTCCAATTTATCGGCATCAATTAATTCAGTTACCGGAATTCCAGCTACAGTGGTGTAACGTGGAAGTGGTACCATCGTATCCCCATGTCCGCCCATCAATACTGCTTGAATATCTTTTGGGGAACAATCTAATGCTTCAGCAAGGAATGCACGATAGCGTGCAGTATCTAAAATTCCAGCCATTCCAAAAACGCGCTTAGAATCAAAACCAGCAGTTAAATAAGAGCAGTACGTCATTACATCCAATGGATTGCTTACCACAATGATGATGCAATTAGGACTATATTTAATAATTTGTTCTGTTACCGACTTCACAATACCCGCATTGGTAGCGATTAAATCATCGCGACTCATACCCGGTTTGCGTGGGAGACCTGAAGTAATTACAACTACTTCAGAATTTGCAGTTGCACTGTAATCATTTGTCACACCTTTAATACGTGTATCATACATATTAATGGGAGCAGTTTGCCACATGTCGAGGGATTTACCTTCAGCTGTGCCTTCTTTGATATCAAGTAAAACTACTTCGTTTACTAGTTCGCGCTCAGCTATAACATTTGCGCAAGTTGCGCCAACGTTACCGGCGCCTACTACTGTTACTTTCATTGAGATGATGGTTTTAAGACCTAGGGTTAAAACCCTAGGTTGAGATGTTTTTGTTTTGTGTCCTAGGGTTGAAACCCTAGGTTGTGATGTCCTAGGGTTGAAACCCTAGGTTATTATGCGTCTACTTTCGCGTACTTGGCATTTTTCTCGATGAACTCTCTGCGTGGTGGAACATCGTCTCCCATCAACATTGAGAATATGCGATCTGCTTCTGCAGCACTATCTATTGTTACTTGACGTAATGTTCTTGTATCAGGACGCATGGTAGTTTCCCACAATTGTTCTGCATTCATTTCTCCAAGACCTTTATAACGTTGAATAGTTACCGAACTTTCTTTTCCATCACCTGCAATTCTTTTGATGGCTTCCTGACGTTGTTCTTCTGTCCAGCAGTATGTTGATTCTCTTCCTTTTTTTACTAAGTATAAAGGCGGAGTAGCAATGTAAACATATCCTTCTTCAATTAGTTCTTTCATATGTCGGAAAAAGAAAGTTAAAATCAATGTAGTGATATGACTACCGTCGATGTCGGCATCGGTCATGATTACTACTTTATGGTAACGTAATTTAAGAATGTTTAATGCACGCTCATCTTCAGGAGTTCCTTTACTCACACCTAAGCCGGTAAAAATATTTCGGATCTCTTCGTTATCATAAATTTTATGATCCATGGCTTTTTCCACATTGAGAATCTTACCTCTTAAGGGAAGAATAGCTTGGAAATTACGATCACGTCCTTGCTTTGCTGTTCCACCTGCGGAATCTCCCTCGACAAGGAAAATTTCACATTTACTTGGATCTCTTTCTGAACAATCGCTCAATTTTCCTGGAAGTCCTGTTCCTGTGAATGCACCTTTACGTTGCACCATTTCTCGCGCCTTACGTGCAGCATGACGTGCGGTTGCAGCTAAGATTACTTTGTTTACAATACTTCTTGCTTCACGTGGATGTTCTTCCAAATAATTATTCAGCATTTCAGACACTGCTTGATCAACCACTCCCATTACTTCGTTGTTTCCTAACTTAGTTTTGGTTTGACCCTCAAATTGTGGCTCCTGAACTTTTACTGAAATTACTGTAGTCAATCCTTCTCTAAAATCATCTCCACTAATATCAAACTTCAATTTAGAAAGCAATCCTTCTTTATCAGCGTAGGTTTTAAGCGTACGTGTTAATGCACGACGGAAACCAGCTAAGTGAGTTCCACCTTCATGGGTATTAATATTGTTTACATAAGAATGCACATTTTCATTGAAGGAAGTGTTGTATGACATGGCCACTTCAACAGGTGTCCCTGCCTTTTCACCTTCCATATAAATCACATCATCAATCAACTTCTCACGCGTAGCATCCAAGTACTCTACAAATTCAACAAGTCCTCTTTCACTATAGAAAACATCTTTGTTGGTAGGTTCTCCTTGTGCATTTAGTTCTCTCAAATCAGTAAGCGAAATACGAATCTTCTTATTTAAGAAAGATAATTCACGCATACGAGTTGCAATGGTGTCGTACAGATAATCTGTAGTGATGAAAATGGTACTGTCCGGTTGAAAAGTAATCTCAGTTCCAGTAAGGTCGGTCGTTCCAATTTCCTTTACAGGATATAATGGTTTTCCTTCTGAATATTCTTGCTTGTATATTTTTCCATTACGTTGAATAGTGGCTACTAAAAGTGATGATAATGCATTTACGCAACTTACACCTACACCATGAAGTCCGCCAGAAACTTTATAAGAGTCTTTGTCGAATTTACCTCCTGCATGTAGAACTGTCATTACAACTTCTAAAGCTGAACGTTGTTCTTTTGCGTGGAAATCGGTTGGAATACCTCTACCATCATCTCTTACGGTAACACTATTACCAGGATTGATGTACACATCGATGTTTTTACAATGGCCAGCAAGTGCCTCATCGATTGAATTATCAACCACCTCATAAACGAGGTGATGTAATCCTTTTACACCAATATCGCCGATGTACATGGCGGGTCTTTTTCTTACCGCTTCAAGACCTTCAAGGACTTGTATACTATCGGCAGAATATTCGTTTTGTTTTAGCTCTTCTTTATCCAAGACTTGTTCGCTCATTATCAGTTAGTTATGCTAATTTTTCTACTAGTTAACAAAGATACGGATTTTAATGCTTTTTAAAGGGGTGTTTTTGTTTAGTTGTTGATAATCCATCAAACTGTTGAAAACGTTTGTCACAATCCATTTTTAATGGATTGATTCTCTTAAATGAAGGCTAGATGGATATGTATGTTTTGTTGGTAAATGAAACAAAGTTAGAATTAAACATAGAAATAGGGTAAAACGAGTGGGTATTATAAATTAATTTAGAAATGAATAGCGCAATGATTAGGAATGGTTTACTTGGTTTATTTCATTTACTATTTTATTTAAAAGTGTAGCGTATAGATAAGGCAGCATCGCCTACCCAAAAATTTGTGATTCCGATAATATTAAATGCAGGCTTCCAATCGATGGCTAGATTTAGTGGAATTTCCTTAAAGGTATATTCTAATCCGATTTGTCCATCAATTCCTAGCACCATTCTAGCGTCATGATATCTTTTATCCTCATCCCACCAAGGATTATGTTCTCTGTCCCAAAATCCAATATGCCCACCTCCTCCAATGAAGAAATTAAAGCCTGGCTCTTCAAATACCTGATAGTTAACATTATACAATCCTGTGATATTCAGTCCTCTCCATCGTGAATAAAGTATTCCCTCAATGCTTTGGTTTTCTTTAATAAAATGCCGTATTGTTATTCCAGCTCCTCCATTTAACCGTAATCCCAAGGCAGTTTTGTATGTGTGTTGAGCAAATATATCTTGTGAATTATTGAAAATCAACAAGATGATAATACAAAGTGGAAGAATTTTTTGTTTCATGGGTCAAAATTAATGAGCATTTCAATCAGAATATTAAACGAAATGAAAATATTTAATATTTTGATGAACATTAAATTAAAACTTTTTTGCGAGTAGATTTAGAAGCAAAACGGGACTAACTTTTCACTTTCTTAATAAGTAAGTTGAAAAAGGTTTTGATGGCATGACGTAACTAAATCAAATTCAACAGATTTGCTACTTTATAACATTTGACATCTTATTTTTCCGTTTAATAATTATTTATTTCCTTTGTCAATCATTGAAACTGTTAATGCACTTGCCCTTATGATAAAGAAAACCTTAAGCCTGTTGTTGATTTTAACATTCGCTTTTATGAGCGGATTTTCTCAGGAGAAATCTGTTAAAACGCCCAAAAGTAAAACACAAAAGGCTGATAAGTATTTTAAAATTGGAGAGTACTATAATGCCAGTACTCGATACAAAAAATCGTATACCAAATTTAAAAAGAGTGTTGACAAAGGTCGTGCTGCATTCTATGCTGGAGAGTGTGCCCGATTCATGGGTAATAACGTGGAAGCTGAAGATTGGTATGGTAAAGCAGTTGCTGCTAAACATAAGGATCCAATCGCTTTCTTGCGTTATGGAGATGCTCTTAAGTCGAATGGTAAGTATGCTGAAGCCATAGTTCAATATAATGCCTACAAAGAAGCTGAACCTACCGATTCAAAAGCAGCTTCTTCAATTAAAGCAACTGAAACCGCACAGGCATGGAAGGATAAGCCAACCCGCCATCGAATTGATAATATGTCAGTTTTGAATACGAAGTATTATGACTTCGCTGTAGCTGATAATCCTGCTGTAAAAAACAGCTTGGTGTTTTCATCTTCTCGTGAAGAAGCAAAAGGAAAAGATAATGATAATTGGTACGGTGAGAAGCATTTCGATTTGTTCCAAGCTTCAATGGATAATAATGAGAAGTGGAGTACACCGGTTTCTTTTCCGGGTCCTGCAAACTCTGAGTTCAGTGATGGAGCTGCTTGTTTCGATGCAACCGGAAAAGTAATGTACTACACTACTTGTCCTAATAATAATGAGACAAACTCACAGTGTAAAATCATGATGACGTCAATGACAGACGGAAAGTGGAGCGATGCGGTTTCGTTGTCTTTTAATAGTGAAACTTATACTTGTGGTCATCCTTGCCTTTCTTTAGATGGTAAGACCTTATATTTCTCTTCTGACATGCCAGGTGGTATGGGTGGCAAAGACATCTGGGCTGCAGCTTGGGACGGTAGCACTTGGGGAGCTCCTTCTAATTTAGGTGCTGGTGTAAATACAGATGGAGACGAAATGTTTCCAACTATGAATAAGAATGGTCGTCTTTATTACTCTTCCAACGGAAAAGTAGGATTAGGTGGATTAGATATGATGTATACTACCAATGAAGGTGGTGTATGGGCTGAAGCAGCAAATTTAAAATCACCAATGAATTCTTCAGGTGATGATTTTGGTTTGATCTGGAATACTGAGACTACAGGTTATTTTACATCAAATCGTGATGGAGGAAAAGGAATGGATGATATTTATTCTTTCTTGGTTCCACCATTGAAATTGGCAGTAGGTGGTCGTGTTTACGATACAGATACTAAAGAAAATTTAGAAGGTGCAGCGGTTGAATTGTTCGGATCTGATGGAACTTCTTTAAGCGTTCAAACAGGTGTTGACGGAATGTATCGTTATGAATTGAAGCCAAACGTTAAGTATAAAATCTCAGCTTCATTCACTGGTTACTTAACTAAGTTTCATGAATTATCTACTGTAGGTTTAGAGGAAGATCAAGACTTTGTAAAAGATTTCGACTTCCCTTTAAAGTCTACTGCGAAGCCAATCACAGTACCAGAAATTTTCTACGATTTGGATAAGTCTACTTTACGTGCTGAATCTAAGAAAGCTTTGGATGGTTTAATTCAAGTGTTGAACGACAATCCAACAATTACAGTTGAATTAACTTCTCATACGGATTACCGTGCAGACGATAATTATAACATGAAGTTATCTGATCGTCGTGCGAAGAGTGTTATGGATTATTTGGTTGCTAACAAGATTCCAGCAGATCGCTTAACTTGGAAAGGAATGGGTGAAACAACACCAAAAGCTGTTGAGAATAATGAAGAGTACCTTCCATTCAAAACAGGTGATGTGTTAACGAAAGAATTCATTGATAAGTTAGAGACAGTTGAATTGCGTGAGAAAGCTCATCAGTATAATCGTCGTACAGAATTCCAGGTAACTGGTACTACTTATGTTCCTAAGAACTAATTAATAATAGATTTAATACCGAAGGGCGGCTCTAAAGGCCGCCCTTCTTGTATCTTTGCAACACCATGAACACAACAGATCGATACGCAAAAAGAGGCGTTTCAGCTACTAAGGATGAAGTACATGCTGCTATTAAAAAAGTAGACAAAGGCTTATTCCCTTTTGCATTCTGTAAAATCATCCCCGATTATTTAGGTGGTGATGATGAATGGTGTAATATCATGCATGCGGATGGAGCTGGAACGAAAAGTAGTTTAGCCTACCTCTATTGGAAAGAAACGGGTGATTTAAGTGTTTGGAAAGGGATCGCTCAAGATGCACTCATCATGAATATCGATGATTTGCTTTGTGTGGGTGCTTGTGATCGAATTTTACTTTCATCAACCATCGGAAGAAATAAAAGATTAATTCCTGGCGAAGTGATTGGAGCAATCATCGAAGGAACAGAAAGCTTGGTGAAGGAATTGCAAAGTCACGGAATTCATATTTATACTACAGGTGGAGAAACTGCAGATGTAGGCGATTTAGTTCGTACGATCATTGTAGATAGTACAGTCACATGTCGAATGAAACGAAGTGAGGTAATTGACAACGCAAATATTAAAGCCGGAGATGTGATTGTAGGATTGAGCTCTAGTGGAAAAGCAAGCTACGAATCGGAGTATAATGGAGGAATGGGAAGCAACGGATTGAC
>CAIXTT010000368.1 GCA_903922455.1 uncultured Bacteroidota bacterium
ATGCCTAATATGCGCCGTATGATGTTGACTATGCCAAGCATATAATCCGAGATTAAATTTCAAGGTGGAAACACGATTGTACTGTGGGTGCGTAAAAGTACGATCCCATTCATCCTCCGACATATTTTGTAGTACATGACTCCATTTACTATGTAGTACTTTTAACAACACCAGCGTATCTTCTAGGGTTCCGTATTTTGAATCGGCAAGTTCTGCCCAAAGCTCTTCTTGGTAAGGTTTAATGGTAGGATTTTCTTCTGTCAAAGTAAGTTTAAAGCGAATGTAAGCGTTCATGTGGCTGTCGGCAACATGATGAACCACCTGTCGAACGGTCCAACCGCCATCACGATAGGGAGTGTCCAATTGATCATCATTGAGATTTTTTACAGCCAATTCCAATTGGGTGGGTAACGCTGCAATGATGGCCATCCATTCGTCCATTACTTGTTTGGTAATGTCTTGAGGAGGGAAGTATTTTCCGATGGGGTAACGGTGGTCTTGAACATCCATTTGATAATATTTTATATAGACGAAGGTATAAATTATATGAGTTAACTTTGTTATTTACTTCGAATGATTCTTAGTATTAAAACTATTAAATTAAAAGTTTGTTTACCATAAATAATAACCAACCCATTCAGCCCAATCAACTAGAGTCTAAAGGCTATACACTTCAATCTATTCTTACTCATAGCGAAATAGGTGACTTCATTATGCCTTATTTTTTTAAGCGAAATCCGGTGATGATCTTCTATGGAATTTTTTCTATTTCATTGCTTGTGATTTCGGTTTATAGTTTAATAAAATCAGGAGCTTTTCTAGATCATCTTTCAGAGTTCTCGCTGGGTATTGCTTTCTTTTTTTTATTAGTTCCCTTTCATGAATTAATACATGGTTTTATGTATCGAAGAGCGGGCGCATACAAAGTGAGCTATAAAGCGGAATGGAAAAAGTTTATTTTTTATGCGATGGCGGATAAGTTTGTTACCTTTAAGAAGCCCTTCCTGTATATTGCGTTGGCTCCTTTTGTGGTGATTAATTCTTTGTTAATTCTAGTCATTTTTTTAGCTCCTGCTTCTCAATATTTTATTTGGTTGGGTGCACTTTTTATGCATGCCGGCGGATGTTCTGGAGACTTTGGGCTCATTAGTTATTTCTACATATTTTGGGATAAAGACCCTGTTACATTTGATGATGTGGAGGGGAAAGTTTCCTATTTCTTTATTAAAGACAGTTCAAAATGAACCTTTTAGGGCAATAAAAGCGATCTTTTCCGTTTAACTCCTTTCCTTATCTTTGAAATTCCTATCGATTTATTGAACTGTATGAAAAGAATTAATTTATATTCTCCGCTTGCCTTCCTCTTATTTCTCATTTCTTTTTTATCTGTTGATGCACAAATTCAGAATAATGTTAAATGGAATTTTTCTTTAGATCAAAAAGGGGATGATGCGGTAATAACTTTTAAAGCAACCATTGCTAAAGGGTATCACATCTATTCGCAAAATACCCCTCCTGGTGGCCCCACTCCCACTTTAATTAATTTTGAAAAAAGTAAAAATTATACTTTAGTTGGCAAAGCTACCGAAGGTAAACCCCATGTTGAATTTGATGATATTTTTGAAGTAGATGTTTGGTCTTTTGATAAGAATCCGATTTTCACCCAGAAAATAAAACTCAACAATCAAAATAGTTTCAAACTTGAAGGCTCCATAGAATACCAAATTTGTGACGATAAAGGATGTGTTTATTCCGACACTTCTTTTTCAATAGCAATCAAAGGAAATAAAGTAGAAGAAGTTGTTCCCGATGTAGCAATCGTTGAGAATTCTTCTGTTGATTCATCTAATCAAGAAGTAGCAACCACAATTCCTGTAGAGCAAAATGTTTCGAATGGTCGAATTCCTGAACCTAGTGGCGATGCTTCTCATTTGGAAGCAGGCTGTGGAGATGGAATTGTAGTGGAAGAAGACAAATCTTACTGGGGAATTTTCCTTGCAGGAATGCTTGGCGGTTTATTAGCCTTGTTAACTCCTTGTGTGTTTCCAATGATTCCACTAAC
>CAIXTT010000369.1 GCA_903922455.1 uncultured Bacteroidota bacterium
GGTGGAACTAAAACAAATAAATTCAACTGAACCATAAATGGTTCTTTTTTGTTTTCCCCACATTCACAAGTAAACTTGCTATGTGTGGTATAAAACAAAAAAACCCTGCAAAAGCAGGGTTCAGTTGAATTGGGTTTGTTTTGTCGGGGTGGCAGGATTCGAACCTACGACCTCCTGCTCCCAAAGCAGGCGCGATACCGGGCTACGCTACACCCCGAAAAGTTGAAATTAAAAGGCGGAAATTGATCTAGGAATTTTTTCCGGAGGTGCAAAGATATATTAATTTTGAACTTATTCGACCTTAAACTGAAAAATTCCAATAAATTTGCAGTCCTAATTAAAAAGGATCCCGTAGCTCAGCTGGATAGAGCATCTGCCTTCTAAGCAGACGGTCAGGCGTTCGAATCGCCTCGGGATCACATTAATGATGAAGGTAGCTCAAAAGGCTACCTTTTTTTTATTGTAGTTGTCTGCTTAAAAACAAGTCAGGAGCTTGTCCCGTAGTGAATACTACGGGATTCGTCGTGAAGCCTCGGGATCAAACAAATGAAAAGGGGAGTTTTTAGCTCCCCTTTTCATTTAAGAATAAATAAATAAACAACTACAAATACGACTTAAGTAAATTATTTCTAGAGTTGTGTTTAAGTCGACGTAAACCACTCTCTTTTATTTGTCGAACTCTCTCACGAGTTAATCCGATCTCTAATCCAATTTCATCAAGCGACATGGCAACTCTGAATCCTATTCCAAAGAATAATCGAAGTACCTCAGACTCGCGTTTAGACAATGTATTTAAGGAACGATTAATATCAGCTGTTAATGATTCATCAATCAATATGGAGTCTGTACTTGGAATTTCATCATTCACCATCACATCTAACAACGTGTTGCTTTCATCGCTATTGTCGAAAGGTGCATCCATGGAAATAGGACGAACTGAACCTCTAATAGCATCTCTTATTTGATTGTAGCTAATGTCCACTGCTTCTGAGATTTCTTCTGCACTTGGGTCTCTACCGTATAGTTGCTCTAATTTGGCAAGTGCTTTCTTCACCTTATTCATCGCACCAATCTGATTTAATGGAATTCGAACCATCCTGCTTTGTTCGGCAATAGCTTGTAAAATGCTTTGACGAATCCACCAAACTGCATAGGATATAAATTTAAATCCCTTGGTTTCGTCGAAACGTTGTGCTGCTTTGATGAGTCCTAAATTACCTTCGTTTATTAAATCAGGAAGACTCATCCCTTGATTTTGGTACTGTTTTGCTACGGAAACAACAAATCTTAAATTAGCTCTTGTTAATTTATCTAGCGCATCGTGATCGCCATTTCGAATTTTTTGAGCTAGAACAACTTCCTCTTGCGGAGTTACCATGCTCTCTTTACCAATTTCATGCAAATATTTTTCTAAGGATGCACTTTCTCGATTGGTAATGCTTTGTGTAATTTTTAGTTGTCTCATTTTGTTTTGGGTTGGTGTGTAATTCATCGAGCATCAAATTTTATGCCATGTACTAAAATTACGACTATGATATTCAGTTCATTAACCCAACATTTTAGTCTATTCACAAAATAGTTGGATGTCGATACATGTTGAAACAAGTATTTTATGGATTTTGTTTCTAATCCACATAGTTAAAACGTTTGTCAACTTTAAATCATTTAATCTATAGAGCAGAAAAAAGTATTTATGACAATATCGTTACAATTGAAAGATCTACTTTTTAGTCTGAAAAGTTGGGTTTTAAAGATATATCTGATAAATCCATTCCACAGCAACGTTGAATAACCTATTTTTATTAACGATTCTGATCAATAATTCATTAAAAAAGACGTTACTAGTTCTTAAAAAATTATTTTTGCAAAGACATGAACTTACTTAAAACTCCATTCTTCATCACCCTTCTTCTTTTAGTCATTACTC
Organism: uncultured Bacteroidota bacterium; assembly: GCA_903922455.1. Lineage (GTDB taxonomy): Bacteria > Bacteroidota > Bacteroidia > AKYH767-A > OLB10 > JAJTFW01. Next base: position 1,928 of record CAIXTT010000369.1, read on the forward strand.
ATGAAACCAGCAACGGACAAAGTAAACCCGCACCAGATAAATCTCTCATTCAGTTTTCAGGTGTGGTGGTAAGCGCTGATTCATTACAGCCGATTCCATTTACCAATGTAATTATTCGAAATGCGAGAAGAGGTACCATTACTGACTTTTACGGATTCTTTTCTTTTGTAGCCATGAAAGGCGATACGATCGATTTTCAATACGTAGGATTTAAGACTAGTTCTTATCTCATCCCAGATTCTTTGGACGAGCAACATTATTCTATTATTCAAGTTCTTGTTCGTGATACAATCAACCTAAAAGAAGCAATTGTGTATCCTTGGCCGACAAAGGAAGAATTTAAGCGAGCATTTATTGCTTTGAAATTATCGGATGATGATTTAAAACGTGCACAACGCAATTTCGAATTAGCATCATTGAAAGAAGTGCAAGCACAAGTTCTTTATGATGGCGGATTAAACTACCAAATGTCCTTACAACAAAGACAAACTCAACTTTATTCACAGGGACAGTTTCCATCAATCACATTATTGAATCCTCTTGCATGGGCTGCATTTATTCAGGCATGGAAGGACGGAGCTTACAAGAAAAAAGAAAAAGAATAATTGTGAATCGCCTCTCCCTCCTATTCCTATTGTTTTTATCTTTTCTTTTAAGTGCTTCAACATTGCATGCACAAGATGCTACAGTGCATGGAATCGTGCGTGATTCCATTGGCAAACCACTCGAAGCGGTATCTATTTCTATTAATGGTGAACCCGGAGGAGCTATCAGTGATCAAAAAGGAAAGTACGAAATCAAGATTGCGCCATATCGTGATATTATACTCATCTTTTCTTATTTAGGATTTACGACGGAAAGAGTTCAATTGCGCTTGAAACCAGGAGAAGATAAACTACTAGAGATTCGATTAATTAGCACTGTTCGTGATTTTCAAACTATAACGGTTGAGGCTATCCGCCCAGGCGATTTAACCATTATACGCATTGAACCTCGCACCATAGAACAACTTCCTAACGTATCTGGCAACTTCGAAAGTTTTTTAAAAACCATGCCAGGTGTTGTTTCGAACAATGAACTTTCGTCGAATTACTCTGTTCGAGGAGGAAGTTTTGATGAGAATTTAGTGTATGTAAATGATGTAGAAATTTATCGTCCGTTCTTGGTACGTTCTGGGCAACAAGAAGGGTTGAGTTTTATAAATCCCGACTTAGTGTCTGATATCAGTTTTAGCTCTGGCGGATTTAGCGCGCAGTATGGTGACAAGATGAGTTCGGTACTTGATATTAAATACCGCACACCCAAAAAATTTGCTGGATCTGCCAATGCTAGTTTGATGGGCGGATCGCTACACTTGGAAGGAGCCAGCAAGAATGATAAATTCACTTGGCTCACGGGAGTTCGTCACCGTTCCAATCAATTTCTTCTAAAGAAATTAGACACACAAGGAGAGTATAAACCACGATTTACTGATGTTCAAACTTTATTGAATTATAAAATTTCTAAGAAAACGGATATTTCGTTTTTAGGAAATTATTCATCCAATCAATTTAAAGTGATTCCATCCTCTCGACAAACTGAATTTGGAAGCATCAATGAAGCATTGCGATTTACTGTCTTTTTTGAAGGTCAGGAACTTGATCAATACAATACGGGAACAGGAGCTATTACGCTAACTCATCAAGTAAATGATAGCGTCAAATTAAAATTCATTGGATCTGCTTTTTACTCTAGGGAAAAAGAATTTTTTGATGTGTTAGGGCAATATTTTTTAGATGAGTTAGAGCGAGACTTAGGTTCTACAGATTTTGGCAATGTAGCTTTCAATCGTGGTGTAGGCGGATTCCTTGATCATGCACGAAACGAGTTGGAAGCTTTTGTAAGAACCGCGTCACACATCGGAACTTATCGTTCAAAAAATCATCAATGGCAGTGGGGATTAAAAGCACAAATTGAAACTATACATGATGAACTGGACGAATGGCAATACCGTGATTCGGCCGATTATTCTGTTCCTCACCCTGATGATAATCCAGGACAAAATGGAAATCCGAACCAGCAAATTATTTTAAATAATGTAGTGAAGAGTAAAATTGATTTGAATTCAAATCGATTTAATGCCTATCTTCAAAACACATGGAACCTCGATCGAGTCTCGTTTACAATAGGTGTGCGAGGCGCATACTGGGATTTAAATGAAGAGTTGAATGTTAGTCCGCGAGCTAGTGTTTCATGGAAACCAAAATGGAGCAAGCGCTTATCCTTAAGAGCAGCAACAGGTTTGTATTATCAACCTCCTTTCTACCGTGAGATGCGAGACCTGGAGGGAAACATCAATAAAAAAATTGAATCACAAAAAACAATTCACTTAGTAATTGGTAGCGATTATCAGTTTCTTGCTTGGGGTAGAGAATTTAAATTGACGAGTGAAGCGTATTATAAAAAGATGGATAATTTGATTCCATACAAACTCGATAATACACGCATTCGTTATTTAGCAAAGAACAATGCCAGTGGATATGCAACAGGATTAGATTTCCGAATCAATGGTGAGTTCGTTAACGGAATTGAATCGTGGGTGTCGATGGGTATTTTGAAGACAGTAGAAGATATAAAAGACGATGGATATTTTCGATACTATAACGCAAGCGGTGAAGAGATCATCAAAGGATTTACTTTTGATGATGTGGCAACTGACAGTTTGAAAGTAACACCAGGAGATATTCCACGCCCAACTGACCAACGAATAACATTCAGTATGTTCTTCCAAGATTATCTACCAAAAAATCCAACGGTACGCATGCACTTAAATTTAGTATTTGGAACAGGATTACCATTTGGTCCTCCTGGTCCTGATCGCTATAAAGATATTCTTCGTGGACCCTCTTACCGACGCGTTGATATTGGATTTTCTAAAATTGCTATTGATGAAGATGGAGAAAACAAAAGTCGACTTCCTGTTATTCGCAATTTAAAATCGTTGATATTTAGCATTGAAGTTTTCAATTTATTGCAAGTCAGTAATACCATTTCTTATTCTTGGATTACCGATGTTTCTGGTCGACAATATGGAATTCCGAATTACTTAACGAGTCGGATTTTGAATTTTAAAATGCAGACTAAGTTTTAGTATGAGCAAGAAAAAATCACCTGAAGGCGGATTGGTTTATTCGACCAATCCTAATTTTAAACTGAAGGAAGAGGTTGAAGAAGCGAAAACACCGGGCGCTTCGCAGCAAGATTTACGTGTATGGCTAGAGAGAAAAGGAGGTGGCAAGATGGTTACCTTGGTAAAAGGATTTCAAGGAAAGCTTAGTGATTTTGATGATTTAGCTAAAGCCTTAAAATCCAAATGTGGAGTTGGCGGAGGGGCTAAAGACGGAGAAATTTTTATACAGGGCGATCAGCGGGACAAAGTAATTGCATACCTCGTACAAAAAGGATTTAAAGTAAAGAAGGCCGGAGGATAATTACATCTTCAGAAATATTTATTTTGCTAGCGCCATGGAAGCTTCTATCACCTTTGCATAATACTGCTCATACATTGGAGTAATGACTTGCGTATCGAAATCTTTTGCTCTATTTAAGGCTTGTGATTTAAATTTCTTGAGCGATTCATCGGTACGTAAAATAGTCAATGAATTTTTTGCCATGTCATCCACATCACCCACATCACTCATGAATCCAGTGACACCATTTATATTCAACTCGGGAATTCCACCCGCATTGGAACTAATTACTGGCACTTGACAAGCCATAGCTTCCAGCGCAGCTAATCCAAAACTTTCTGTCTCAGAAGGCATAACAAACAAATCACAAATCGATAAAATTTCTTCGATCATATCCTGCTTTCCTAAAAAGCGAACATCATCGCATAAATCCAATTCACGACAAAGTTGTTCGATATTATGACGCTCAGGTCCATCACCAATTAGCAAAAGTTTAGAAGGAATTTCCTTTCGAATTTTACTAAAAACATGAACAACATCCTGCACACGCTTTACTTTTCTAAAGTTAGAAGTATGCACCACTAATCGTTCTCCATTGGGAGCAACGGCTTTTCTGAAATGGTCTTTTGCTTTCTTTGAAAAACGTTCTAAGTCGATGAAGTTTGGAATCACTTCAATTTCTTTGTCGATTTTAAAATTAGCATACGTATCTTTTTTCAGACTTTCGGAAACTGCAGTCACACCATCCGATTGATTGATGGCGAATGTTACCACAGGTTCGTAGCTAGAATCTTTTCCCACCAGTGTAATATCCGTTCCGTGTAGCGTTGTCACAATTGGTAAATTAATTCCGTGTGCGGCTAGAATTTGCTTGGCCATGTAAGCAACTGATGCATGTGGAATCGCATAATGCACATGCAACACATCGAGTCCTTCAAAACGTACGACATCAACAAGCTTACTTGCCAAAGCAGTTTCGTAAGGGATATAATCGAATAAAGGATATTTCGCAATGGTTACTTCATGATAACTGATATTTTCAGAGAAAAAATCGAGGCGAACAGGTTGACTATATGTGATAAAATGAATGCGATGCCCGCGTTCAGCTAATGCTTTACCTAATTCTGTGGCCACTACTCCACTTCCACCAAAGGTGGGATAACATACAATTCCAATTCTCATCCTTCAAAGTTAACGAATTCAAAAGACGTAACAAGTCAGATTGTATTGCAATGATTAGAAAAAATTAACCTTTATTATTATTTCATCTCAATGGCTTCAATAGCCAACTGCATAATATTGGTTCTTAAATTCGATTTTGCCAGTTTCAAATTGGTGGAAGATGGATAAACACGATTCGACAAGAAAATATACTGCAGCCCCCTCAGAGGATCAGCCCATGAATACGTCCCTGTAAAGCCACTATGCCCGAAGGAACTTAAAGAGACACCTGTTGCGGAAGGCCCATTCGCCCCCGCAGCCAAATCGGGCTTATCGAAAAATAGTGCTCTACGATTATGACCATCTGCATAAGCCGGGCTCGTAAATAAATTTACAGTTTCCGACTTCAAATATCTTTTTCCTCCATATTCTCCACCGTTTAACAACATCTGCATAATCACCGCTAATGACTCCGCATTTGAAAAAACTCCAGCATGACCGGCGACACCGCCCATCATTGCTGCAGCGGGATCATGCACATACCCATGAATGAGTTGATGACGAAAGACCGAATCCATTTCTGTTGGAACAATTTGCGATTTATCAATCCATGTTAAAGGATGATACCCAATTTTCCATAAACCCAGAGGCTTGTAAAAAACATCGTTCACCAATTCATCCAACTCCTTTCCACTAATTTTTTCAATCACCTTTTGCAAAATAATAATGCCCAAATCAGAATACACATACTTGCCTGGATTCTCCAACGGGCGTTCTACAATTTTATCCCACATCACATCCTCATAATCATCCGAAATAAATAAACTGTCGGCCACTTGACGCTTGAAATTTCTTTGATAAGTAGTACTGAAAATAGCTGGATCCAATACCGAATCCTTCAACGTCTCTTTCCAAAATGGCACCCATGATTTCAATCCTGCTTCATGCGCCATTAATTGGCGAATCGTCATTTCTTTTTTATCACTTTTCCTCAAGGAAGATACATAATGAGAAGCTTTTTCATCAATGTCCAATTTCTTTTTATCGAACAAATACATGGCTGCTAAAGCGGTAGAATAAATTTTTGTTAACGATGCAATGTCATACACATCTGAATTTTTTACCATTGTTGATTGATCATACGTATGCCAGCCAAAGGATTTATCATAAATCACTTTTCCATCTTTAGCAATGACAATTTGCGCACCAGGGAAAACAGAATCACGAATAGCTTGCACCATGGCTGAATCAATCTTAGCTAATTTCGCAGTTGAAATTCCTGCATCTTCCGGAATTGTATATTTTAAGCGAATCACATTCCTTGTAACTACACCTTGATCTAAATTAAATTCAGGCTGGATAGATACAGGCAATTGTCCTGTGAAAAGTTGTCCTCCATAAATTTTTTGTGCCGTTTGTTGCAAGGGTAAATGTGTATCCTCATACCCTTCCACAATCGCATGGTAATTCTTCAATCCTTGGAGTCGACTCAACACGTATGCATTTCCAAAAACACAAAGAATACTTCCCTTCAACTTTCCCAACATCTCTGTCAGTTCAATCGTTGCGGCTGTAAGTCCAAAGTTTTTCTGTGCATTAATAGTAGTATTATGAATACTCACAATAACGTGATCACATTCTTTCAAGAAATTATAAATACTATCTCTATACTCATCAGAAGCATCTTTGGGAACATTGAATGTTTTGATGGGTCCGTACTTTGACAATTGGATTTGAAATGGATTATTGAGTGTGTCATTCAATACCACCGAAGCAATACAATCGCGATGCGAAGGATGCAATGGCAACAGATTATTTTCATTCTTCAATAAGGTAGGTGCATTCTCATACAATCGATTGTTGAGAGCAACGGAAGCCGATGAATTTAATTCACGATACAAATTTTCTGTTTGGATGGGTTGGTAATTGTTTAATCCCGCCCAATACTTCGCGTTTAAAATTTTCGTCACTTTTAGATCAATCTCCTCTTGTTCAATTTCACAATTTTGAATCGCAAAATGAATTCTGTTGATCGCTTTGGCTGCATCTTGAGGATACAAGAGCACATCATTGCCAGCTAACAATGCTTTCAATTCAATTTCTCCGGGAGCAACATAAGATGCCACCCCTTTCATGTTTAGTGCATCCGTAAAAACCAATCCTTCAAATCCCAACTTCGTTTTTAAAAGATCTTTCACAATTTTTGTCGACAATGAACTTGGCTGATCCATTGTTGAATCTAAGCCAGGAATAAAAAGATGGGCAACCATTACAGAAGCTAATCCATGCGGAATTAATTTCATAAAAGGAAATAATTCGAGTGAATCCAAACGCTCTGGAGAAGCATTCACCACGGGCAATGACAAATGCGAATCGGTATCGGTATCACCATGTCCGGGAAAATGTTTTGCACATGCCATCACATGATGATCCTGCATTCCCTTCATATAATTCAATCCATACAAGGCTACTTTTTCCTTACTCTCTCCAAACGCACGACTATTGATGATGGGATTATTTGGATTATTATTAATGTCGATATCGGGCGCAAAATTGATATGAATTCCCATGCGCTTACATTGTGTTGCGATCTCCGCTCCCATTTCATACACATCATGCGCAGAAGCACCAGCGCCTAATGTCATTTGACGAGGAAAGCGAATCGTTGAATCCAAACGCATACTCAATCCCCATTCCCCATCGATTCCAATAAGCAATGGAATTTTAGAATGCGATTGATAAAAATTCGACAAGTTCGCTTGACGCAAGGGACCGCCCTGAAAAAATATGAGTCCACCAATTTTAAACGAATCGATGAGTTGCGTGATTTGTGCGACATGCGCTGCATCCTTATTCGAAAATGCATCTACCATAAACAGCTGTCCCATTTTCTCTTCATACGACATCGTCTTAAAAACGCTATCGGCCCAATACTTCGCTTCTGGAGACTCAAAACAAGGAATGTTTCTTTGTCCGTGAGATGAATGAGATAGCAGTGTGAGAATACTAAAAAATGTAATAATTTTTTTCCAATGGAGCATATACAATAGTAGGAAGGTTCATTGCATCAAACACAAAAAGTTGAGAAGTTATTACACAATTTGGGTGTGGATAACGGGATTTTCTTTCGCACGATGATTTATTACGAGATAATGATTCTAGCACGCAACTAATTTTAAGCTGCTGGCTTCTAGCTGCAAGCTTCAAGAATACTTTAGGGAATATTGATTATCGTTTTAAAAGTGACTTTTTTAAAAACACTAGAGGCACAAAAATTCACAAAGAGCACTAGAGAAGACTCAAGTGTTCTCCAGTGTCTATAGTGTTGAAAAAAATCAATAACCGGCGAAAAATTATAATGTATCTAAACCGCTACTTGATATTCGCGTAACGCATCGTTTAACGAGGTTTTTTGATCGGTGCTTTGTTTTCTTTTGCCTATGATTAGGGCGCAGGGAACTTGAAATTCACCAGCAGGAAATTTTTTGGTATACGAGCCGGGAATTACTACCGATCGAGATGGAACTTTTCCTCTGTATTCAATGGCTTCGGGACCGGAGACATCAATAATTTTTGTGCTTTGTGTTAATACCACATTTGCTCCCAATACAGCTTCTGATTCAACATGCACACCTTCTACCACAATACAGCGTGAACCGATAAAACAATTATCTTCAATGATCACAGGCGCAGCTTGTACGGGTTCTAAAACACCACCAATTCCGACACCACCGCTGAGATGAACATGCTTACCAATTTGTGCGCAGGATCCAACGGTAGCCCACGTGTCCACCATAGTGCCTTCATCTACATAAGCTCCAATATTTACATACGAAGGCATCAAAATAACACCTTTGGCTAAATACGATCCGTGTCGAGCTAACCCGTGGGGAACCACACGAACACCTTGCTTTTCGAAATTCTTTTTCAACGGAATCTTATCATGAAACTCGAAGGGACCCACTTCGATGGTTTCCATTTTTCGAATCGGGAAATAGAGGATAACTGCCTTTTTCACCCAATCATTCACTATCCAAACGCCATTTACTTGTTCGGCAACGCGTAATTCTCCGGTATCTAAAAGGGCTACCACTTGCTCTATAGTAGCACGAACTTCGCTATCCTGCAATAAGTTCCGATCGTTCCAAGCCTGTTCAATGATCTCTTTCATTTGATAAATTCTATAATTAATGGCTCAAAATTACTAAACTTAGTAGAAGCACTGTATTTTTGCATGATGGGACGATTGATGGCTATTGATTACGGAAAGAAAAGGTGCGGAATAGCGGTCACCGATCCCAGTCAAACCATCGCCACCGCATTAGACACCGTTCCCAGCCATTTGCTCATTGAATACCTTCGAAAATATTTTTCGATTGAAACAGTAGATCAACTCGTAGTAGGTGAACCCAAGAGATTGAACAATTCAGATTCGGAAACGACACTGCTCGTGCATCAGTTTGTTAAAAATTTGACCAAGCAATTTCCCGAAATGATGATCGTCCTCTATGACGAAAGATTTACATCCAAAATCGCCACACGAAGTTTAATCGAAAGTGGACAAAGCAGAAAAACAAGACAAGACAAATCTGTAATAGACCGCGTAAGTGCGACTATTCTATTGCAAGATTACCTATCCAGCCTTCAATTTAAGAAATGATATATCCCATTGTAGCTTACGGTGACCCCGTATTGAGAAAAAAAGCAGAGTCTATTAGCAACGACTATCCGAAATTAATGACCATCATCGATAATATGTTTAAAACGATGTACCACAGTCAAGGTGTAGGATTAGCTGCGCCTCAAGTAGGAATTTCCATTCGTTTATTTGTGATTGACTCCACTCCATTTGCAGAAGACGATGAGAGTACAGATGGATTCAAACGTGTTTTCATCAATCCCGAATTGATTAACGAA
>CAIXTT010000370.1 GCA_903922455.1 uncultured Bacteroidota bacterium
CGGAGTCCATGTACTTCATCAGCTCCGGATGAAAATGATGCAGATGGGCATAAACGGTAGTATGACCAGATAAATGATCGAGGTAAATCACATTTCCGAAACCTACGGCACTCATCTTAATTCTAGAAACCCATCCCGCCGCAACTGCTTTCACGATCCGACCTTCCTTTCCATCCGTTTTGAAATCGAGTCCAGAATGATAATGGTTCGACCGCAACTCCCCGAAAGTGCCGGAAAGAACATGCGGGGTATCGATGGGGAAAGCAAAATTCACTTGAGCTTGGGAAAAATCCATCAAAAAACAGCCTAAAACCAGCAATAATTGAACTTTAGACCTTTTAAGCATCCAACAAAATTAACCGCTTTGCCGATATTTCATCCCTTTCGGCCCATCAAAAGAAAATTCCACGAAGAAATTAAAGGCCTCCATTCAAAAATAAAATGAAATAAGGCACTTTGACCCCTTGACAATTGTAAATCTAAATTTGTATATTCGCTTCATCTTTAAGATGAGGTTATCTTTACTGATAATTTGTTTTCAGGGCATTATGGAATCAACAAAAGCAAAAATAGAAGCATTGAAGAAGCTCATCAAAGAGCAAAGTCAAGGGCATCAGAGTCTTCTCAAGCAATTGGGCGATGAAAAGAAAAAGCATCAACAAAAGGTAGTTGATAAACAAAAGCTTGAAATAGAGGTAATCCAATTGAATGAACAAGTTAAAACCATTAAATTAGCGCAGGCAATTCAAGGTAGCGACGACCAGTCTACCGTTGAATTAAAAAATCAAATCAACCGTTATATACGTGAGATTGATAAATGCCTTCAACTCATTAATAGCGATTAATACCGTGAATGATACATCAGTAAAATTACAAATTGCCAACCGCAGTTATCCCTTAAAAGGAAGTGCGGAGGAATTAATATTGTTGGAAAAAGCGGCTGAGATGGTAAATCAGCGCTTGAAAGAATATGAAACTGCATTTGGCGTACGCGATTTACAAGATTTATTAGCGATGTGCTCCTTGCACATAGCGGCGGAAAAATTAGGATATCAAAAAGAAATGACAACAAACGAAGAAGAAATAAATCGGGAGTTGGATGTACTGAATGATTTAATAAAATCATTCGGCAAAGAAAATAGCGTTCTTTAATACAAGGGCGAAACCAGATTCAATTCTGGGAAACCCGCATTCGTACTGGTCGACGATGTAAACTCAACATACATCAAATAGGAGAATTCTTAGGCTGCCAAGGGCATGTCCCGCTCGACGGGAAAGCGCAAATCAGCCGGCTGACTCCGACCCTGTCCATTGGGGTTTACTCAGATCAGTACGAATGCGGGTTTTTATTTGGAAAAAATTTAGATTAACTTCATATATATACTAGAATAAATTAAAAATGGATATTACTTTCATCACTATAGCAGCCGTAGCAGGCTTGATAGTTGGAGGTTTGATTATATACTTACTTACACGCAAGAATAATCAGACTCTAACGGCAGCTGCTCAAGAAAAGGCAAATGCCATCCTGCAAGAAGCAACTTCAAAAGGAGAAATACTTCTAAAGGATAAAACGATTGAAGCGAAAGATCGCTTTTATCAAATGAAAACCGAACACGAAAAACATATTGCGGAAAAAGATAAAAATCTACTGCAATCTGAAAATCGTTTCAAACAAAAAGAAGGTACCCTCAACCAACAAATTGAACAGAACAAAAGAAAGCAAAGTGAATTAGATACTTTACAAGCCAATTTAACTTCTCAATTGGAAGTAATCGACCGCAGAAAAGAGGAAATCGACAAAGCTCATGTGAAGCAAGTACAAGCGCTCGAGAAAATTGCCGGACTTTCCGCAGAAGATGCGAAGAAGCAATTGGTAGAAGCCTTAAAAGCAGAGTCGAAAACGGAAGCAATGTCATTCATCAAGGAAACGATGGATGAAGCGAAGTTAACGGCAAATAAGGAAGCGAAGAAAATTGTGATTCAAACGATTCAACGCGTAGCTACCGAGCATGCGATTGAAAATGCAGTGACTGTTTTCCACATCGATAATGATGAAGTAAAAGGTCGTGTCATTGGTCGTGAAGGGCGAAATATTCGTGCATTAGAAGCCGCTACTGGAATTGAAATTATTGTTGACGATACTCCCGAAGCGATTATTTTATCGGGCTTTGATCCTGTGCGTCGTGAGTTAGCACGTTTGGCATTACATCAATTAGTTTCGGATGGACGTATTCATCCGGCACGTATTGAAGAAGTAGTAGCTAAAGTGAAGCGACAGTTAGACGAAGAAATTATTGAAACTGGAAAACGTACTGCTATCGATTTAGGAATTCATGGATTAGCGCCTGAATTAATTCGTGTGGTGGGTAGAATGAAATATCGTTCATCTTACGGACAAAATTTATTGCAACATAGTCGTGAAGTAGCGAATTTATGTGCGTTGATGGCAGCTGAATTAGGATTGAATGTGAAGCTAGCAAAACGTGCCGGTCTTTTACATGATATTGGTAAAGTTGCCGAAGAAGATACTGAACTTCCTCACGCAATTGCCGGAATGAAAATGGCGGAGCGTGCAAAGGAAAATCCTGAAGTGATAAACGCCATTGGCGCCCATCATGACGAGATTGAAATGACGAGCATCCTCTCTCCTATTATTCAAGTTTGTGATGCCATTAGTGGAGCACGTCCAGGAGCACGTCGTGAGATGGTGGAGCAATACATGAAGCGTTTGAAAGAAATGGAGAATGTGGCTCAGTCGTACAAAGGTGTAGAGAAAGCATTTGCCATTCAAGCCGGACGTGAGTTACGTGTGATTGTAGAAAGTTCAAAACTGGATGACAAAGCCACAGAACAACTTTCATTCGATATCGCCAACAAAATCCAAACGGAGATGACTTATCCGGGACAAGTAAAAGTAACGGTGATACGAGAGACGAGAGCAGTTAATTATGCGAAGTAATTTCTTGAATGTTTGATTATTTATTAGGGGAACGCTAATGATTGGAAAATCTCCTTTGAAATCGTCTGAATTCACAAAAAGCACCTTAACGCTAGTTATTGGAACTGCTATAGCGCAAAGCATCCCTTTTGTTCTTCAGCCGTTTCTTAGACGGATATATTCACCTGAAGACTTTGGAGCGATTTCGGTCTTCCTTAGCATTCTTGCTGTCATTTCTATCGTATCATCCCTAAGATATGAAGTAGCGATGCTACTTCCTAAAGAGGACGAGGATGCCGCTAATATTTTTTTTTTAACGGTTCTAATCAATATTGGATTTGCGATTGTCGGCTGGATTTTATTGTTTTTTTTTCTCGAACCTATTGTTCTACTTATCAATTTTCCAGTAAAATATTCTTATTATCTTTATTTGCTACCATTGGCATCAATGTTTTTTAGCGTGTATCAAAGCGTGAATTATTGGCTGATTAGAAAGAAAGCATTTAATGCATCAACAAAAAATAAAATTGTGAGGAGAGGGGTCGAAGGAGGTGTTCAGGTTTCATTGGGACTATTGCAAATTCCAGGTGGATTATTCTGGGGTGACCTGGTTGGAAATTTGGCTAATGTTTTTGCGGGTTGGAAACAGATGTTAAAACATTCCTTTAAGGTGTCTTTTATCAGTAAGTCGAGCCTTCGTAAAGTAGCTGTGCAGTATAAAGAATTTCCTTTTTTTAATGTGGGGCCTACCTTTCTATCCAGCATGGCCAATATATTGCCTTTTTTATTAATCAACAAATATTTTTCTACCGAAACTGTGGGTTATTTAGATTTAACACGATTAGTGCTTTCGATTCCAATTGTATTTATTTCTGCTGCCATTACTCAAGTATTGTTTCAGCAAATCACAGAAAGGAAAAATGAGCAGAAATCAATAGTAGCTATTTTAAAAAATGTATTAGTCATTTTATTCGTAATCGTTGTTATTGAATTTGCGATCATATTACCATTTGGCCCTTCGCTATTTGGCTTCGTATTCGGAAGTAATTACGCCTTATCGGGTCAATTCGCGCAGATTTTGGTGTTTAGTTTTACAATGAATTTATTTTCATCTACATTTTCATGTGTCCTTATTTCCCTTGATAAAATACGGTTTAATGCAGTTTGGCAAGTTTTCTATTTTTGTGGGATAACATCTTTAATCTATTTCAATAATGTGGATATTAAAACATTCTTGAATATATTCGCTATCATTGATTCAGGATTTCAATTGTTATATTGCGTTTTAATTTATTACATAATCCGTCAGTATGAACATAAGATTTTATCGTAGCAGTTTTCTTGATTTTTGGAAAGTAAAGAACCAGTTTTTACGTGCCACTTGCTTACTGATTATTTTGTCATTTATTATTGACCTATATTATAGGTTTTTTATTGTGGATTCCTTTAGTCATTTGGGATTTGTATGGAAGATGATTTATTTCAAATACCTCCTTTCTAAATTGGGTCTTTGTATTTTGCTTTATATAAGTTATTTTATTTTGGATAAGAGTGCCCTTCTGTATGCAATATATTTAGTACTGACATTTTTGTTTTACCTTCCAATCGCTACATTATTTGCGTTGTCCGATTCGTCGTATAAGCCATTTGCGTGCACTCTGTTTTTTATCGCTACTTTTTATCTCTCCACATTCGTTAAAATTAAAATCCCTCAAATTGAAGTCAAACAAAAGATGGCCGATATTTTTCTGATAACGATTTCTATATTGATTTTATTAGTGTTTGTTATATTATTTAGAGATAATGTGTATTGGAATTCCTTGCTTCTTAAGGATATTTATTCGATTCGTGAAATATTTTCCGATAAAATATCAGGTGCAACTAATTATTTGTATCACATGTCTGTAAAAACAATTTTACCTGTAGCCTTGATTCACTTTATGATTCGAAAAAAGGTGTTTTATACGTTTATTATTTTATTCGCTTTCTTGTATTTGTATTTGATTTCCGGAAACAAAATCGTGTATTTTTCGATATTCATTTACATATTTTTTAACTTTTCTCATCGCGATTTCGTTCAAAAAACTATCCTTTATTTTCAATTGGTGATTGTTGCCTTGTTCCTATTTCCGTTGGTAGATTCACTGGTTTTAAGTCCAAATCCGGTATTGGTAGGTACTTTTGCCAATCGATTTCTGTTTATCCCCGCGTTATTAACACAATGGCATTTTGAATATTTTGATGGTCGACCATTTTTCTTTGCAGAAAGTCATTTCTTTAGATTGTACTTTCAAAGCCCTTACGATTTGCCAGTTGGGTATCAAATATCCCAGGTTTATTTACATACAACAGATGCGTATGCAAACAACGGAGTTGTTTCCGATGGATTTATGAATCTAGGATATATTGGTGTAGTTTTATATTCATTAATTGTTGCATTTCTTTTTGGAGTTATTGCATCATTCAAATTGAATGCCGGGTACTTTGGCTTGTATTTTATGTACATTTACATGCTTTTAAGTGCCCCCTTATTAAGTTGTTTTATTACGGGTGGAATTTTGATTTTCTTTATCATGGCAGTTTTTATTAATAATAAAAATGTTAAGGAAGTTGGACTATGACTAAATATCGTTTCGCAAGAGTGACCAATTATTACCCGCAATATTTGGAACGTTTTTATAGCAATTCAACACACGTTAATCTTTCCTATGAGCAGCATTATTCGTCATTGATTGAAGATTCTTTGGAGTCGGCAAGTTCTTATACAAAAGCGTTAAATAAACTGCATGACGTGGAAGCAATGGATATTATATCGAATGCTCTTCCCCTGCAGCAAGCATGGAGAGTCCAAAATAATATATCTGAGTCTGTTTCGAATGATTTATTAATCATAGAACAGTTAGTAAAGTTCCAACCTGATGTTGTTTGGATAGACGATTTCAACTTGATGAAGGATGAGTGGATTTCGTCGTTCAAAAAAAGACTTTCCAATAACAAACTTATTGTCGGACACATTTGTGCTCCTTTTGGTTCTGCTATTGAAAAGAAGTTTAGTCATTTCGATATTATCTTTTCCTGCATTCCCTGTATGGTAGAAGAATTGCGTGGAAAAGGTTTTAAATCACATTTACTATATCATTCCTTCGATAGTGAGATTCTTGAAAAGCTAAAGACGACCGAGTTAAAAAAGTTTCCTCCAAGCCAGCTTTTGTTTTCAGGTTCTTTGTATTCAGGGGCAGGATTTCACAATAAACGAGTAGAATATTTAGAGTCTTTTATCCAAAGAGGATTCCCGTTGACCTTATTTGGGAATTTGGAATCCGTGTCAAAGATTAGGAGTAAAAAATTATTTAGATCAGTAATCCGCTTGATAAAAGCCCTTGGATTGGGAATTCTAATCCAGAAAATATCCTTTTTAAAGAGTAAGGAAGCTTATGGTGACTCACCTGTCACAGGGTATTCAAAGTCGCTACGAAATGCCTCTTACCCACCAGTTTTCGGTTTGTCGTTGTTTAAGTTAATGCAGAATGCAGATATCACTTTTAATATTCATGGGGATATAGCGGGTAACTGCGCTGGAAATATTCGTATGTTTGAGGTGACTGGAGCTGGTTCTTGTCTTCTTACGGATGATAAAGAGAATATAAATGAACTTTTTGTACCGGGAAAAGAAATAGTCACCTATACTGGACTTCAAGATTGTATAGATAAAATACAATGGTTGTTAAGCCATCCCAATGAATGTAAACAAATAGCACAAGCTGGTCAGCAACGTACCCTTCATGATCATACAGTAAAAGTGCGAGCTGAGCTTTTGAACGCATTGATTATTGAAGAATTAAAAAATAAAAATTAAACTACCCCTCCATTTAGTGTATGGCATATATACTTAATTTAAAAACCTTCACAGACAAACGTGGAAATTTGACTGTGATTGAAAAGGTAATTCCGTTCGATGTCAAGCGAATTTTTTACATCTATGGAGTAGATGATTCTGTTAGAGGTGGACATCGTCATATAAAGACGATTCAAGCTGCTATTTGCTTAAGAGGTAGTTGTCTAATTTATAATGATGACAATCAAGTTCAACATGATTTTAATTTAAATTCGCCGGATCAATGCTTGATCCTCGAGCCTCAAGATTGGCATCAGATGTATCAATTTACAGAAGATGCAATTTTAATGGTCTTAGCTTCTGAGTATTTTGATCCTGACGATTATATTTACGATAAATACCAACACGGATGATTGATTACGAAAACTTAGCACTCTTAAACAAACCTTATTTTGAAGAGTTTTCGATTGAGTTTGACAAGGTTTTACGTTCCGGATGGTATATACTCGGTGAAAAAGTAAGGACTTTTGAAAAGGAATTTGCCGATTGGAATCAAATACCTCATTGCATAGGCGTTGCTTCAGGGTTGGATGCAATTACATTGGCCTTGAAATCATTCGATTTTGAAGAAAATGATGAGGTAATTGTTCCATCCAATACTTATATCGCTACCATCATCAGTATCATACAAAATAATTTGAAGCCCGTATTGGTAGAGCCTGATATTGAGACGTATACGATTGATCCTGCTCTTATAGAAGCATCCATAACGGCACGTACAAAGGCAATTATAATCGTACATCTTTATGGGAAGTCATGTAACATGGACCCCATCATCGAGATTTGTAGAAAGCACAATTTAAAGTTGATAGAGGATTGTGCACAATCGCATGGCGCTACCTATAAAGGAAAATTAACAGGGACATTTGGTGAGTTTGGTGCTTTTAGCTTTTACCCAACAAAAAATCTTGGCGCTTTGGGTGATGCCGGAGCTATCATTTGTTCTGATGAAAAGTTAGATAAAAGTATTCGCCGACTTAGAAATTATGGTTCTGATGTAAAATACTATAATGAAGTAGTAGGTTTTAATTCTCGCCTCGATGAAGTTCAAGCAGCATTTTTATCAGTCAAATTAAAATATTTGAATGACATTAATGCACATAAGCGCAAGTTAGCTGCAATGTATTTTAAGGAGTTAAAAAAAGATTTTATTCTTCCTGTATTGCATTCAGATTATGAAGATGTATTTCATATTTTCAATGTGCGCCATGAGAAAAGAGACGAATTGCGTGACTACTTGTTAAAGAATTTAATCAAGACTGAAGTCCACTACCCTGTTTCTCCTTCTCGTCAGAAAGCGCTTCAAGGTAAATTGGACCACTATAACTATCCAATATCAGAACTTATTCATAAAACTACATTAAGTCTTCCCGTTTCCACAATTCATTCGGAAAGTGATATTCATCGAGTGATAGAAGTAATAAATAAATTCTAAGCATGAAACATTATTGCACCTTATTCGATACTTTTTATATGTCTCGTGGCCTAGTAATGTACGAATCATTGATTCGTACCGGCGCAGATTTTCATTTATATATTTTTGCTTTTGATGATTCTTGTTATTCTATTTTAAAAAGGATGTCGTTGGAGAAGGCAACCATCATTTCATTAAAAGAATTTGAAGACGACGATTTACTTCGTGTGAAGCCTGGCAGATCAAAGGCAGAATATTGCTGGACATCGACTCCATCCACAATTAAATATGTCATTGAAAACTTTAACGTTCCAGAATGTACATATTTAGATGCGGATTTATTTTTTTACCAAGATCCAAAAATCTTATTGGATGAAATGGGTAATAACTCTATATTAATAACGCTGCATCGATATCCTCCTCGATTTAACCGATCTGTGAAGTCTGGAATTTATTGTGTACAGTTCATCACCTTTAAGAATAATTTAGAAGGATTGAAAGTGTTGAATTGGTGGAGAGATGCATGCATAGAATGGTGTTATAATCGTTATGAAGATGGGAAATTTGGTGATCAAAAATACCTCGACGACTGGACTACCCGATTTAAGGGAGTGCATGTGCTGCAAAATCTGGGTGGCGGATTAGCTTCCTGGAACGTAGAACAATGGCCATTGAAATCCGGAAATGGAAATGAAATTATCTTTCATGATCTTATTAATAAAAATGATTTTAGCGCGATCTTTTACCATTTTCATCATGTACGGTTTTTTCAAAATGATCTTGTTGATTTAGGCTGGCGTCATCCTACATTGCCCGTGGTGAAAAAGCTCTATGCTCCCTATATTATTCAGTTAGGGCAGATGGATGAAAAGATCAAATTAGTGTCCGGTGATTATAAATTAAACCTGCAGCCTTTTTCAATTATCAACGACAAAGGCATCAAGAATAAGCTCAAGTTTTTTTATAAGTCATTTTTCCGATTTAATGTATTCAATGTGAAAAAATTGATCAGCGAATATTCTGGTTCCTTATGATGAATGAAGAAAGAGAAGAAGAAATATGTTTTTGTCGTTCAGGTTACACGTCAGTTATCTGTTGATATTCTGAATGCATTTGTGCGAAGTGGCACAGAAATCGAACTGCTTACAGGAACTGTAGAGTATAATTATGAGGCTCCCGACAAAGACATTAAAATTCGTTACTTCAATAAATATAAGAATGCAACATTTACAAGTCGAATTGTAAGTGGAATTTATTTTACGATAACGACATTTTTTTATTTGCTTTTTAAAAGTAGACGAAACGAATTGATATTGGTCTCCACCCCTCCTTTTACTTTCTATACAGCATGGTTTTTAAAGAAAATGCGTGGACAAAAATACCATCTTGTTGTTTGGGATTTATATCCTGACGTATTGGTGAATTTAGGGGTGTTAAGTAAAAATAATATTCTGATCAAATTTTGGAGGATGTTGAATGAATGGGCTTTTCGAAATGCAAGTTCCATATTTACACTGGGAAAAGGGATGGACAATGCGATTCGAAATTATACGAAAGTAAGCCCGGAAATTATTCCCAATTGGGTAGAAACTTCATTTATTGTACCCCTTAGGAAAGAGGAAAATTCCTTTGTCAAAGATCACGAGTTGAATGGAAAATTGGTGGTGTTATATTCAGGAAACTTGGGATTAACACATGATGTTGAAGCCATTGTATTTGCTGCCAAAGAACTGCTTTTTGATACCTCAATTAAATTTGTTATTATTGGTGATGGACCAAAGCTTCCGAAAATCAAAGAATTCGTAAATTCAAACAAGTTAACGAACGTATTAATTCTTCCCTATCAAGATAAATCTGTGTTGCCATATTCTCTATCTTCTGCTGATATCTGTGTCGTTACACTAAGTAAAGGTGCAGAATCTGTTTCCGTACCTAGTAAAACTTATTATTCTATGGCAGCGGGAGCTTCCATTTTTGCTATTGCATCTAACGATTCAGAATTAGGTTCAATAATTAAGAATTATAATTGCGGTTACGTATTTGAAGATTACACTCCTGTCGATTTATCGAATGCTATATTGAAGTTAAAAGGGAATAAAGAGCTACTTGATACTTTTAAGTCCAATGCAAGGAAAGCATCTTTGAATTATACTCCTCAAAATGCATACAAATATTTCGAAATTATTTCTAAACCTACTCGTTGATGTTCCGTAAATTATATCTCTCCCCTTTATGGTTATTGATTTCATATGTCTTGAGGTTTTTAGCCTTTTTTCAAAAACCTTTTATGGTGTATGGATGCTATAATAGAGTAACAAAAGTTTATCATAAGCATACAAGGATTGGATCGAATGTAAAAATGACGGATGCATCTAAAATCGATATTGATGACCATGTTTGGATTGGTCATTTTTGTCTGCTAGATGGAATTGGTGGTATTAAGATCGGCAAAGGCGTAAACATCGCATCCCACACTGTTATCTATTCACATAGTAGTCAAAATGCAATTCGTTTCTTAGGTGATAAATTCATTGAGGTTCCTGCGCATAAGCGACCTGGTTATATTATTGAAAAGGTTGTAGTGGGTGACTATACTTTCATTGGTACTGGATGTATCTTGCTGCCTGGAACAGAGATTGGAAAAGGATGTGTGGTGGGTGCAGGAAGTGTGCTAAAAGGAAAATTTCCGGATTATTCAATACTTGTGGGAAACCCCGCGAAAGTAATTGGTGATACTAGTACCGTCGATCAAGACTTAGTGAGTGCCGGTTTGCCAACTAATAATTATTATGATATGTCCGTTTTGAATTCTTTAAATAAATCATAAAAAATAAGTGCAACTTTAAGCAGTATAGGTTACTCACATCGGCACACTTGCAAAATGAAGAAAATACTTACCATAATTGGAGCCAGGCCTCAATTCATTAAATCGGCAATGTTAAGTCGCGCCTTTGAGGAAATGAAAGGTTCTCACGAAGTTCTTTTACATACCGGGCAACATTATGATTATAAAATGTCGCAGCTTTTTTTCGATGAAATGGGCTTGAAGTCTCCCGACCATGATTTAGGTATCGGATCTTTGCCGGTTGAGCAGATGATTGGAAGAATGATTGAAGGAATAACAAAAGTTGCTAAAAGTGAAAGCCCTGATTTAATTTTAGTTTTTGGTGACACGAATTCTACCTTGGCAGGCGCATTGGTAGCTTCTTTCGCAAATATTCCTCTTGCTCATGTGGAAGCCGGATTACGAAGCTATAACTTGAAAATGCCTGAAGAACGAAATCGGGTAATTACCGACCAATTGTCGTCGTTGCTTTTTTGTCCGACAAAACAAGCCGTCGATAATTTATTGAAAGAGTCAGCAAACCTCTCTGCTGCAACGATTCATCAAACCGGAGATGTGATGCTTGATTGTGCAATCCATTACGGAAAGAAATCAGTTCAATTACCAGATTCACTGAAGGAGATCACTTCTCAAAATTTCATTTTATTAACTCTCCATAGAGCGGAGAATACAGATGATTCAGATCGACTCAAGAGCATTGTCTCTGCCATGAATGAAATTCATAAAAGTACAACGGTTGTTTGGCCAATGCATCCAAGAACATTGAAGGCACTTGAGAATATTAAGGTGAATGCTAATGTCAAAGTGATAGATCCACTAGGCTATTTAGAAATGTTGGATTTGATAAAACGATGTAGCCTTGTTATGACCGATAGCGGTGGACTTCAAAAGGAGGCATTCTTCTTTCAAAAACCCTGTATTACTTTGCGAAATGTTACAGAATGGAATGAGTTAGTAGATTGTGGCGCTAATCTTTTAGCAGGAAATGAAATCGCTGATTTACAAAAAATGGTCGCTAAAATGATGGGGTCGAAAATAGGTTTTGAAAATTCTTTTTACGGAGATGGAAATGCAGCATTGAAAATAGCTGAAATAATAGAACACCTTTGATCTTTTAATGCAAACAAAAGAAAGTATTCATGACCCAATATCTTGAGATAGCTTCAGTAAATAGTTTCAAAGCGCAAAGAATTGATCAGAAAATAATGATTGTCTCAGCATTGGCTTTGCCTTTTATGCAACAGTTGTCAATTATTTTTTGGGTTTTATCGGCGGTCACGGCATTAGTTTTCATTTTTAAAGAAAAGCGTAAAATTCGATTTTTAATTTCTTTTCCTGCTATTCTTTTGCCTCTACTTTATCTTTTACTAGCGGCAGGATTGTTATGGTCGAGCAACCTTAAGATGGGTGGCAAAATCATGGAAGAAAAACTAACGCTTGCTTTATTGCCTCTTGTTTTTATGTTAGTTCCTATGGAAAAAGTTTCAAAAAATTTTGTGAAGCTGGCTTTCGTATTGGGATGTATTATTAGCTGTTTGTCGATGGAGCTTATCTCATCTTCAAATTTCATAGAAAAAGGAGATCAATCGATTTATTTTTATACTGCTTTTTCTTCCCCTTTCGGACATCCCACTTATATCAGTATGTATATTAACCTCAGCCTTTTGTTCTTACTCGAGTTTTACTTGTATCAAAATTTTATAAAGATGAAAGGTGTGTTTTTTATATTATTAAATGTGCTTTTTATCCTATGTTTAATTCAACTTTCGGCTCGAACTTCTCAAGCTACTACTCTTTTGACTTATGCGTTGGCAATTTTTTACTTTATTAGAACTGCTAAAATTACATTTTCTAAAAAGGTTCATTTAGTTTGTATCGTCGTGTTCGCATTGTTCACTTTTGTGGGCTCGCAAAAATTGTATACTCGAATCACTTCAGACGTTAAACCTAAGGATGGATTTACAAGTACCAGTAGTCGATTTGAAGTGTGGAAAGAAGCTGGGTTGCTTTTGAAGGAGCACTGGTTATGGGGTGCCGGTACCGGCGATATCAAAGATGTGCTAATGGCAGGTTATGAAAAAAGTAATTTTCAATATGGATTAAAGTATAAATTGAATCCGCATAATGAATTCCTGCAGATTTGGATTTCAGTTGGTATAATTGGCTTTTTAATTTATTTGTTAGCCCTTTTGTATCCGATCTGGAAGTATATTTTTTTAGCGGAATTTTGCCTTTCGCTCTTCCCTATTATCGTTTTCATGAATTCACTCACCGAGTCGGTTTTGGAGAAACAGTATGGGATATTATTCTTTAGCTTTTTCTATGTATTGTTTTATCAGGCATCTACTATGAAGTTAGATATAAATATTCAAACTAATGTATAATGATTGATGCTAATTCTCTAAAATATTAAACTCATAAAGCTTGTATTGATTATTTTTGACCTATCTAAAAACCATGGCCCTTATCCCCTTCTCTCCGCCCCGCATCGATGATGAAATCATCCAGGAAGTAATTGCAGCTTTGAAATCGGGCTGGATCACCACGGGTCCGCGCACCAAGCAATTTGAAAAAGAACTGAGCGC
>CAIXTT010000371.1 GCA_903922455.1 uncultured Bacteroidota bacterium
CCTCTCTATATAATGTAATTTTCTAGGAAACAAAATTTTAATCTACCTTTATTTTCACACTTACCTTTTGTTGAAAAGTGATGCCGATTGTGAAAAAATACTACTTGGGTTACACGATATCTTTAACTTGTTTTGTGACCGGTTAAGCGCGTGTTCTCCCGAATTAGAATAGCGCTGATTTTCAAACTCATCTGAATCTACCGGATAGTAAAAAAAGCAAGGGATCTCCTGGCTGGGCAATTTGTCACTGTTATTGTGATATGTTGTTTAAGTAAAGTTTAAGTAAAGTCTACAATAAATTTTTAACCCATTAATACTAATTGATATGTACGTAATAAAGAGAGATGGAAAACAAGAAACAGTGAAATTTGACAAAATCACTGCTCGCGTACAAAAGCTATGTTATGGTCTTTCGACAGAACATGTTCAACCTATTTTGGTAGCCCAAAAGGTGATTGAAGGCGTTTACGATGGTGTGACTACCATCGAATTAGACAACCTAGCCGCTGAAATGGCGGCCTCACTTACTACTCGTCATCCTGACTTTGCACAGCTCGCCTCCAGGATTGCGGTTTCCAATCTGCATAAGAACACCAAAAAGTCGTTTACCGAAACGATGCATGACCTTTACACCTTTGTGGATCCCAAAACGGGAAAGAATGCTTCTTTGATAGCAGATGATGTCATGGCGGTGATTAACGAACATTCTGATCTCCTCGATTCTACTATTATATATGACCGTGACTTTGGCTACGATTATTTTGGGTTCAAGACTTTAGAGAAGTCCTACTTGCTTCGCCTTCACGGGAAAGTCGTAGAGCGCCCGCAGCATATGATTATGCGCGTTGCTGTGGGTATTCATAAAACGGACATTAATTCAGTCATTGAAACCTATAACTTGATGAGTGAGCGCTGGTTTACACACGCAACGCCTACTTTATTCAATGCAGGTACGCCTAAGCCTCAGCTCAGTTCTTGTTTTCTTCTTCAAATGCAAGACGATAGTATTGATGGAATCTACAATACATTGAAGCAATGTGCTCAGATTTCACAAAGTGCAGGCGGAATTGGTCTCAGCATTCATAATGTACGCTCTACGGGTTCTTATATACGTGGAACGAACGGTACCAGCAACGGTATTGTACCGATGTTGAGAGTGTTCAATGATACTGCTCGCTATGTAGATCAAGGTGGTGGTAAGCGTAAAGGAAGTTTCGCTGTTTACATAGAGCCTTGGCATGCTGATATTTTTGAATTCTTGGAATTGAAAAAGAATCATGGTAAAGAAGAAATGCGTGCTCGTGATTTATTCTTTGCGCTTTGGATTCCAGATTTATTCATGAAGCGTGTGAAAGAAGAAGGTCAATGGAGTTTATTTTGCCCGAACGAAGCACCTGGATTAGATGATTGCTACGGCATGGAGTTCGAATTGCTTTATACGAAGTATGAGCAAGAAGGTCGTGCGCGTCGTTCTATTCCAGCTCGTGAACTTTGGACTGCTGTTCTAGAATCACAAATTGAAACGGGAACGCCGTACATCTTATATAAAGATGCATGTAACGAAAAGAGCAACCAGAAAAACTTAGGTACTATCAAGAGTTCTAATCTTTGTACTGAGATTGTTGAATACACCGCTAAAGATGAAGTTGCAGTATGTAACTTAGCTTCTATCGCTTTGCCACGATTTGTGATTAATGGAAAATTTGATCACCAAAAACTTTTTGAAATTACGTATGCAGCAACGAAGAATCTAAACAAGATTATCGACGTTAACTATTATCCAATTGAAGAAGCGAAGAACAGCAATATGCGTCATCGCCCGATTGGAATAGGTGTACAAGGGTTGGCGGATGCATTTATCTTGATGCGTTATCCTTTCGAAAGCGAAGAAGCGCATCGTCTCAACCGTGAAATATTTGAGACGCTATACTATGCCGCCATGACAGCGTCTAAAGATTTAGCAAAGAAAGAAGGTCCTTATTCAACATACGAAGGTTCTCCTATTTCACAAGGAATTTTCCAATTCGATATGTGGAAAGTAAAACCAACCGATCGTTGGGAGTGGGATGTATTGAGAGAAGAAATTAAAAAGCATGGTGTACGCAATTCACTGTTGCTCGCTCCGATGCCAACCGCTTCTACTTCTCAAATTCTTGGGAACAACGAATGCTTCGAGCCTTATACAACGAATATTTATAGTCGCCGTGTATTGAGTGGGGAATTTATTGTCGTAAATAAACATTTGTTGATCGACTTAGTTCGATTAGACTTATGGAACAACGACATGAAAAATAAAATCATCGCTGCCAACGGATCGGTGCAAACCATTGCTGAGATTCCTCAAGAAATAAAAGATCTTTACAAAACGGTTTGGGAAATTAAGCAACGTACTATCATCGATATGGCTGCTGATCGTGGTGCTTTTATTTGTCAGAGTCAGTCGTTGAATTTATTTATTGCGGAACCTAATTTTGCGAAACTTACTTCCATGCATTTCTATGGATGGGAGCGCGGATTAAAAACAGGAATGTATTACTTACGTACCAAGCCTGCAGCCTCTGCGATTAAGTTTACTGTCGATAAGCAATATGAGATGATGCCCATGCCTCAAATTAATGAAACGGTAATGGCAACGAGTACTACAGTTTCTGCAAGCGCAACAACAGGATCTACCAACAATGATGTGTCTACACACTTTGTAGATGAGCAACCTTCCGCATCCGATCAATTATCTTGCTCATTGGATGATCCGGAAGGATGTGTGATGTGTGGGAGTTAGTTTTTGGTTGTT
Source organism: uncultured Bacteroidota bacterium (assembly GCA_903922455.1). Lineage (GTDB taxonomy): Bacteria > Bacteroidota > Bacteroidia > AKYH767-A > OLB10 > JAJTFW01. The sequence continues at coordinate 2,792 of CAIXTT010000371.1, forward strand.
GGTTGTTAGACAATAGAGATTAAAAAGCCCTGTAGCAGAGTAAACTCGCTACAGGGCTTTTTTTATGATGATATATTTTTTCATTTTATTCGCTTCGCTCTGGTTGATTTGTTCATATTCTTTATGCGTTTCAAAAGAGAGAAGCATCGCTATTAAATCAATCTACTCTACCCTCAACTCTCATTCGAAAAGTGGAGAATCCCACCCCATTTTCAAATCTTCAAATTAACCTATTGCTTGCTCTAAATCAGCAATCAAATCATCGATGTCTTCAATTCCAACACTTAAACGAATCAAGGTATCTGTTACACCTACTTTTTCTCTTTCTTCTTTTGGGATGGAAGCGTGTGTCATGGTGGCTGGATGATTTAATAAAGACTCCACACCACCTAAAGATTCTGCTAACGAAAACACTTTCACTTTAGAAGCCATGTTAAAAGTTTCTTCTACGGATGCATTTTTTAGTGTGAAAGAAATCATTCCACCAAAATCTTTCATCTGCGCTTTAGCAATGTCATGATTTGGATGATCAGGAAATCCGGGCCAATACACTTTATCCACTTTAGGATGTGATCGCAAGTAAGCCGCAATAGCTTTACCATTGCTGCAATGACGATCCATGCGCACATGTAACGTTTTAATTCCGCGCAAGACTAAAAAGCTGTCCATGGGTCCCGGCGTAGCGCCGCAACTGTTATGGATAAAGGCAAGCTGCTCGTAGTACTCTTTGTTATTTGTACATAGCGCACCCATGATTACATCACTATGTCCACCCAAATACTTCGTTACCGAATGCATGACGATATCTGCACCCAATGCCAATGGATTTTGCAAATAAGGAGAAGCGAAAGTATTGTCGACTACTAAGATGAGCTTTGAATCTTTCGCTATCGCAGCACATGCTTTAATATCTATAATCTGCATGGTAGGATTGGTTGGTGTTTCCACCCAAAGCAATTTAGTATTTGCATTGATATAA
>CAIXTT010000372.1 GCA_903922455.1 uncultured Bacteroidota bacterium
AAAAATGAAAGAAAAAAATTCTATTGCTTTTAGTTTTTGCTACTTTTAGCTTTACTGAAACTGAAAAGAAGTCCAATACTGATGGATACAGTGCTTTTACCAAAGTAGCTTAAGATTATATAAAAGGATATTTATTCTGGCATCCACAAAGTGGCGCATCGCTTACCTTACTTTATCCTTCTTCAAAAGACCTTAATTCTCAACGCTTCTATCAAGGCTATTTTTTTGAAAAAGACGAAACAAAAGTGCAAGTGACAATCAACTCCTTTGGTGGTACGTTTTCTTTTTTTACCCTATTCATCCCCCTTTTTGAGGTTCAAAACGAAAAAAAATAATAGTTTAAAACAAATGGATGATCTATTTGTTATTAGCTTAAAGAATTAAATGTTTACATGATCTAATAAAAAATGATAAAATATAAGATTGCGTTCATGTGTATTATTGGAATTATTATCATAGCCGTTTTGTTTCAATCCTTTGTGTCGAAGTCGACAAATGAAACGGAACAACAAAAATACTCTGTCGTTCGTAATTACAAAGAATTTGAAATCAGGTTTTATCCTACTGCCACTATAGCTACCATAAATTCAGACGCTAAAAATTACAAAGAGCTTTCAGGTTCCGGTTTTAGAAAACTTGCCAATTACATTTTTGGCGGCAACGAGGCGAGCAAAAATATTTCGATGACAGCACCCGTGCACATGGTTATCGATGATTCTCTTTCTACTATGAGCTTTGTGATGCCTTCTGATTATACATTGGAAACACTTCCTAGACCAAACGACCCCACTCTTTCAATTAAAAACTCAGAAGAGGAGTATGTTGCCGCTTTACGATTTGGCGGATTTGCTTCTGATAAAGACATAAATACCTATCGGGAGAAACTTCGGTCTCTTCTCAAAGAAAACGGAATTACAGCGTATGGAAATTATAGATATTATGGCTACAACCCGCCTTATCAAATAAGCAATCGCCGAAATGAAATTGTAGTTGCCGTTAAATGGGAAAAAGGCAATTAAATGTTTGCATTTTACTCAAAGCATGCATAACATTCCGTAAGATTGGAAATTTTAGCTACTAACTTCACACCAAATCACCTGAGACAAAATAATTTCTCAGAGATTTAAATGAACAACAATTATTAACTTATATTTTGTAAAACAACCTATAATACCTTTTGGAAAAAATGTGTTCTGAAAATAGGAATCCACCAGCATTGAAGATTGTCATTCGTCTTTACTTAATTATATACCTCCTTTTGATTACAAGTTGCTCCTCTTACAGTCAAAAAAATGATATGAACGAAATCAAAACCGGAAAGCGTATACCTTCCTTCTCCTTACTTGATCAGAATGGAGATGTGTTTGACATTGATTCCTTCATTGGCAAAAAGAATCTTGTGATTTATTTTTATCCGAAAGACGACAGTCCTGGTTGTACTGCACAAGCTTGTTCCTTTCGCGATCAGTTGGAGGTATTCAATGAGGCAGATGCTATGATTATTGGGATTAGCGGCCAATCTGTTAAAAGCCATAAAAATTTTGCTGAAAAACACAGACTGCCTTTTACACTTCTGAGTGATGATGGAAATAAAATAAGACGTCAATTTGGGGTGCCTACTAACCTACTTGGGTTACTACCCGGGCGTGTAACGTACATTGCAGATAGAACCGGGAAAGTGATCTACATCTTCAAATCACAGCTGAACTTTACAGAGCACGTAGATGAAGCGCTAAAAACATTAAAGGAATTAAAATAAAAAACTATGGCCTTTTATCAATTAATCAAAACGCAAAAACTTCCTGTTTCAATAGACGAAATTTGGAATTTCATTTCATCTCCCATGAATTTAAAAGAAATAACACCGAAACATATGGGTTTTTTGGTAACTAGTAATACGGGGGCAGGAAAAATGTATGAAGGCATGATTATTAGTTACAAGGTAAGCCCTCTGTTTAATATAAAACTTGATTGGGTAACTGAAATCACTCATGTTAAAGAATTAGAATATTTTGTTGATGAACAAAGAATAGGTCCTTATGCTATGTGGCATCATCAGCATAAAATTGAGCCCATTGAAGGCGGTGTTTTAATGACAGATATTGTCACCTATCAACCTCCCATGGGTATCTTAGGTGCTATTGCAAATTCATTCATTATAAAAAATCAACTGCAGGAAATATTTGACTACAGAACCATTGCACTGGAAAAAAGATTTGGTAAATATTCGCTATGAAGATTTGATTCGCTAGACAAATGTGCAAGTTTGATCAACTAAACATTTGGTTACCATCGTTTAGAAATTGAAGTCTTACACTACTTTTCAAGTATTTCAAAATATTAATTATCAATTCACTATCAATTATTTCAAGAATAAAAACATATTAAAAAAATCAGTATTTTTATACAAAATTGTAAAAGCACAAACAATGTTTCAAAGATTCACAATCACAGACAAACTTTTATTCCTCGCCGCTATCTTATCGCTCATATTTTCTGAGATCCTCTATTTCCAGGGAGAAAAAGAAGATGCCAGTTTTATTGGGCTATGGGTCCCTTCGATACTAGCATTTGGAATTTATCTTAAACTAATAAATAACACGAAAAATGGTTGATCTCATTCCATATTTTGCCGGGTTTGTTACATTGCTATTCGGAGCCGGATTTTTTCTTGCATTAAAAGAAGCGCGGAAGAATTAAACCTAGCCGTTAGTATTTTAAACACTTAGGGGCTAAGTTTAAAATAGTGTATTAAAAGTTAGGCAGATGTATTCTCTAAAAAGAGTTCTATACTATGATTGCTTAAACTATATGTTATGGTCTAGGCTAAAAATAAAACAATTAACATGAATCAAATTAAAATTAAACTTGGAATTTTATTTGTCCTTATGAGTATTTCTGCTTTGGTGAAGGGACAAAATACCGCTTGGAATAATATTGGTGGAAATTGGGGGAAAAACGGTTATGTTGATGTTGCCGGACCAACAACAGACAGTGTATTATGGGAAACTACATCCTCTGGTCTTTTTGGCACCCCTATATATATTGAAGGGAACTATCTGGTGACCATGAGGTTTCAAAGCACCACCTATGCACCTGTAGAATGTTTCGATTTAACCACGGGGAATTTGTTATGGAGTGTTGACATTACTAATTCTACAGGACGGTCACTTCCTGTGGGGCTTCGCGACAGCAGAGTTTTTGTCATGAGGTATACGGAAAGCCAGAACGATTCACTTTATGCCCTAAATGTATCTGACGGTTCGCATATTTGGACATCAAATGTGAATGTCGCTACTTATATAACCGAATCAGGAGTTTTTGATTCAATTGGCAACTTTTATATTTATGGGAATTTGAAAACATATAAAATAAACCCTGCCAATGGTCAAATGGTTTGGCAAACTTCAACAGTGCCTTTGGCCTCAGGTAGCGGAGAAATGTCCATCAATCAGAGTAATAATACTGGATATACATTGGAGAACACTAACGGTATTTCGTATGTATGGGCCATTGATCTGTTCAACGGCAATAAAAAGTATTCCCATGTTGTAAACGAATTACAACCTGGAGGAAATTTACCACAGTCCGCTTTAATGGTCGGAAATAACGGTGTAATTTATGTTCAGCTGACTGAGGATAATGTCGCAGCGCTGTCAGATGATGGCACCCAATTAAATTTATTGTGGCAAACCGAAATCTATGGTAATTGTTCCTTCAGTACGATGTGTGTTGGATCGGACGGCTCAGTCTATGCTCCGTCAAATGGAAAAATCGTCCGTTTAGATTCACTAACAGGTATTGTTAGCGATTCATCTGTTTCCATTACCCAAGGAGGCTTTTATTCACCAAGGATTTCAGCTACTAACAACAATATTATCTATGCAACCAATGGAGAAAATGGCGTGTATGCTTTTGACCTCTCCTTAAATTTATTGTGGTCTGATGTTTTAAATTTCACAAATACTTCCGGTGTTTGCTTTGCGGCAAATGGTCTTGCTGCTGTTTCAGGAAGTAACAAAATCAGAGTTTACACGCCAACTATGCCAACCGGAATTTATGAAGTAAATGATGTTTTTGCGAGGGTTTATCCAAATCCGGCATCTTCTTATTTTGTGCTGGATGTTGGTAATGAGATCTTCGGAAGTGCTTTCAAGTTGATAGATATTCAAGGCAACGAAATTAAAACTGGAATTGTATCTAAAAATACAATTATTCAATTGGACAGATTTCCTCAGGGTTTATATTTCCTGAGGATTGATGGGGTTAATCAATCTTTCAAAATAATTAAACATTAGCCCATCCCATAACAGCCGCTTGCCGCAATGGGAGTTGACGTGGATAAATCAGGTGCCGTGCATCTATCAAAGTTTGTGCATAGTTGTCATTGAAGTGCTTCGAAGTCCCCCACTGCAGCAAGCGGCCAACCGTTGCATTTATTGTTAAGGATATTAATTAATAAATCAACATGCCACACTATTTGATTATTGGAGCATCCAGCGGTATTGGTCAGGAGTTAGCGCTTAAACTTGCTGAAGCAGGAAACCAGGTAACAGGTACCTTCTATAAGAATAAACCCACCGCCGAAGTTCCGAATATTAAATATCATGCATTGAATGTGCTTGATGATGACCTCCAGCTAGATTCTCTACCCGATGAATTAAACGGATTTGTATACTGCCCCGGGAGTATTCTTCTTCGACCTTTCGAAAGAATTAAGTCCACTGATTTTGAAGCTGATTATAAACTTCAGGTTATCGGTGCTATTAAAATGCTTCAACTAATTTTACCTCGCTTAAAGAAATCGGCGAACGTATCAATCGTTTTATTCTCGACAGTAGCCGTTCAAACCGGATTACCTTTTCACTCACAAGTATCGGCTTCAAAAGGCGCAACAGAAGGCTTGGTAAGGGCATTAGCCGCTGAGTTGGCACCCAATATCAGAGTCAATTGTATTGCACCCTCCTTAACCGATACTCCGTTAGCGGCCTCCCTTTTAAATACCGATCAGAAAAAAGAAGCCAACGCAATGCGTCATCCCCTTAAAAGGATTGGTACTACCACGGATATTGCAAATATGGCCGCCTTTTTACTATCCGAAAAGTCAAGCTGGATAACTGGACAAATTCTACATGTTGATGGTGGCATGTCTTCCATCAAAGGCTAAATATTTATTTTTAAAAAAATCAACGATTAAGATGATCGATACATTTTTACCAGCTAGATGGGAAAATTTGATTATGGCAAATTTTAAAGTGTCTCCAGAGGCCCTTAAACCATATTTGCCCGCGGGTGTTAAATTGGATTTTTACCAAAATGCAACTTATGTAAGTCTCGTAGGTTTTATGTTTAAAAAAACCTCACTATTTAATATTCCCATTCCTTTACTAGGAACATTTGAAGAAATCAATCTACGATTTTATGTAAAAAGAATGGAAGGAAAAGTAGAGAAGCGTGGTGTCGTTTTTATAAATGAAACTGTTCCATACAAAGCTGTAGCATGGCTTGCTAACAAATTGTACAGAGAACACTACATAGCGATACCTACGAAAAACTCTATCAGCACAGACAATGACAGCAAAAGAATAAAATACGACTGGAAAATAAATAAAGCCTGGAATCATATTGCTGTAAATACGGAAAAAGACAATGAGCAAATGTTACCCGGAAGAATAGAAGAATTCATCTTTGAACATTATTACGGATACACCAAAATTAATGATTGCACATCGCAGGAATACAAAGTAAATCATCCGAGGTGGATGGTAAAAAAAGTTAAAGATTACTCAATTCATTGCGACTTTAAAGCTATGTATGGTGAAGATTTTGCCTTTCTAAGTAATCAGCAACCCGACTCCGTTATTGTAGCTGAAGGTTCAAACGTTAGCGTTAATTGGAAGCGAGTAAAGTTTTAAAAAACAAAGATGGATCAAAAAGAAATTGATAGAATAATTGAAATGGCGTGGGAAGATAGAACCCCATTTGAAGCTATTAAAATACAATTTAATTTTTCAGAAGCGAATGTAATTGAGCTCATGCGAAAAGAGTTAAAACGTACCAGCTTTAATTTGTGGCGCAAGAGAGTGAACAGCGGCGTAAGTCAAAAGCATGCTCAAAAAAGAAATCCAGAAATAACCCGCTTTAAATGCTCTTTGCAAAGAGGCATAACGATGAATAAAATAAGCAAAAGATAAAGTGAATTTAATTTTCCCAACGGTTTATGAGGCGATCATAAAAAAAATTGATCATATTGACCCTATTCAATATGGTAATAGCAGGAATTATATTCATGGAGCAGTAACCTATTTGTCTCCTTATCTATCAAGAGGTGTTATAAGCACTAAACAGGTTCTATCAAGTGTCTTGAACAAAGGATACCAAATTCAACAAATAGATTCGTTTGTTAAAGAACTGTGCTGGCGCGATTATTTTCAAAGGGTGGGTCAGTATAAAGATTTAAGTTTGGATATAAGGCCAAGTGTAGATCCGACACCAAAGGAAGGAATACCCGCGCAAGTATTAACTGCCAACACCGGGATTACGGGTATTGACAATGCTATTCATGATTTATACCTTACAGGCTATATGCATAATCATTGCAGAATGTACACCGCCTCACTCGTTTGTAATATAGCAAAAACGAATTGGAAAAATCCTTCTCTGTGGATGTACTATCACTTGCTAGATGGAGATTGGGCGAGTAATGCGTGTAGCTGGCAGTGGGTAGCCGGCACAAACAGTTCTAAAAAATATTACGCCAACCAGGAGAACATCAACAAATTTACTTCCACGAACCAGGTCGGCACTTACCTGGATACTTCCTATGAGGCATTCGTGCAAATGGAAATTCCAGAATCCCTCTTAGCTACTCAAAATTTTGAACCTGCTATACATTTACCTGAGCATTCATTTATCGAAGGTGATCCTGTACTACCCACTTTTATCTACAACTATTACAATCTCGATCCGATGTGGCACAAAGGAGAAAAGGGAAACAGAATTTTATTGATCGAACCTGAATTATTTAAGCAATATCCCGTAAATAAAAAGTGTATTGATTTTATGATCGCTCTAAGTAAAAATATGGAAGGGATACAGGTTTATGTGGGTTCTTTCAAATCGCTTGTAGAAAACCAGACAGTAAAAAATATTTATTATAAGGAACATCCACTCAATACTGGGTATGTAGGGACGGAAGAACCCAGAGACTGGATAGCAAATAATGTAACGAAATACTATCCCTCCTTTTTTGGATATTGGAAAGATGTACAGAAACAATTATCAAATCAATCCGGATATGCTAATCAATAAAAATGAAATTGAACAATACGAACAACGCTATCGAACTGCGTTTATAAATTCATTGTCAGGATTTCGACAGGCTGTATTAGTAGGCTCAAAGTCGGCAGATCATCATTCCAACTTAGCCATTTTTAATTCTCTCATTCACCTTGGAGCCAACCCTGCAATTCTTGGTTTAATTAGCAGGCCTGGAACGGTTCAACGAGACACTTTGCAAAATATTATCGAAACAAAAGAATACACGTTAAACTTTGTCAAGGCAGAACACTATAAAAAAGCACATCAAACATCTGCCAGATATGACGCCCGCATTTCGGAATTCGACAAAGTTGGTTTTAACGAATTTTATATACCAGGTTGTCTTGCTCCATTTGTTGATGGTGCAGTGGTTAAAATTGCTATGAAGTTTGAAGAAATCATTCCGATTACTCTAAATGGAACGGTACTCATCATTGGAAGTGTAATGCAAGTTGAGCTAGAAAGCACCTTGATTGGACAGGATGGATTTGTAAATTTATCGGCCTCCGATATTTTAATTAGTCAAGGGCTGGATGCTTACTTTGTTACCAAGGAAATCGGAAGGCTGCCCTATGCAAAACCTTAGCGTGCTGCTCTGTGAAAAATATAAAAAAGGAATTACTACCACAACGTATTTGTATGGTATGCGATAGACCTTTTACATGGCGTAAAAAGTGGGAAAAAGTTTGGAACGAAGTAAAATATTGTAGTGATAAATGTAGAATGAATAAGCACAAAATATGAATAGAGCAGGTATCAATTTCCCACATCAATTGTTTGAAAAAAATATAATTGCTTCATCGTGCGAGGTCATTTATGTAGTAGAAGAATGGCTCTATTTCAGGCAATTTAATTTTCACAAACAGAAAATTGCTTTTCATAGATCGAGCATGAAATTTTATGAAAATTATTTGCAGTCAAAAAAAATAAAAGTTGTTTATATTGACGCATCTGATGAATTAGCCGACGTGCGGAAATTGATTCCATACCTAAAATCAAAAGGAGTTCGAACAATTGAATATATTGACACCACCGATTACTGGCTGGAGGAACGAATAAACAATGCTTCCGAAGCGCAAACAATGGGGAGAATAAAACATCCAACTCCTCAATTTTTAAATACATCCGAAGAGATTTTGGACTATTTTACTGCTAAAAAAAGAATGTTTCAAACTGATTTTTATAAGCATCAAAGAATCAGCAAAAATATTTTAATGGAGGTCAAACAAAAGCCTTTGGGTGGAAAGTGGACTTTTGATGATGAGAACCGCTTGAAATATCCAAAAGGAAAAACTCCTCCCAAAGTTGATTTTCTGAAACCCAATAAATTCTATAAAGAAGCTTGCATCTATACCCAAAAACATTTTGCAAATAATTATGGCCAACTGAATCTTGATTTTATTTATCCTACAAACTTTACTGAAAGCAAAAAATGGTTACAAGAGTTTTTTATTTCAAGGTTTTCGGAATTTGGAGCATACGAAGATGCGCTAGTAGGCCATGAAAATATTTTACACCACAGTGTTTTAACGCCCATGTTAAACTCAGGTCTTCTAACACCCAACTATGTTATTGATGAGGCATTACACTTTGCAAGCAATTACGAAATTCCATTGAATTCATTAGAGGGTTTTGTTCGTCAAATTATTGGATGGAGAGAGTTTATTAGAGCTGTTTATGAACTCAAAGGCAGAGAAGAGAGAACCAAAAATTATTGGGGCTTTAAAAGAAAAATACCTCAATCATTTTGGAAGGGTACTACAGGAATAGACCCTTTAGACATTACCATTAAAAAGGTTTTAGAAACCGGCTATTGTCACCATATTGAACGGTTAATGGTACTTGGCAACTTTATGCTCCTATGTGAATTTGATCCTGATGATGTTTATCGGTGGTTTATGGAACTTTTTATAGACGCCTATGACTGGGTAATGGTACCCAATGTTTATGGAATGAGTCAGTTTGCTGATGGAGGATTGATGGCCACCAAACCATATATAAGCGGAAGTAATTATCTCATGAAAATGAGTGATTATAAAAAAGGGGAATGGCAAAACGTTTGGGATGGATTGTTTTGGAGATTTATGCATACTCATAGAACTTTCTTTCTTCAAAATCCCCGATTAGGAATGTTAGTTCGGACATTTGACAAAATGCCAAAAGAAAAACAAAAAAATCATTTAGACATAGCTTCCAAATTTCTGGATTCACTCTAAGAATATTAAAATAGATCGGTTTACTTTCAACTATGAACTAGGGATGACTTTATTTACTCTAGAATATTTTACCCCTTCGGAGTTTTTGGAATCCTTTTACTATTGAATGCCATTCATGACTATTTAATCTCTTTTTGCCAAAACAAACGTCTTCTTGATTTTCCTTACATCTCCATCTATATGGAACATTTCCAAAAGGGCTATATAAATTCCAGCTTTTTGTAAAGTGTTTTCATCCGACATCCCATTCCAAATCCAATTGCCTTCGTTTCCTAAAAGTTCTTGTTCGGTTAATTTTCTGATAGGAATTCCAAACTCGTTATAGATTGATAATCCCACCATGTATCCAGATTTGGGTGGTGTACAAGACAGACCCAACACATCATGGTAACCGTCGTTATCGGGTGAGAATAATTCAGGGGTGAGTTGGAGCCATGAGGATCCATCGTTAGTGTCATCATAATATTGAGAATTTATTTTACATGGTGTTGCATTTCCACTATTATAAGAGGCACTATGCCAATTACTGCTATCAGAAACATTTCTACGAGGAGAAATCAACTCTAAAGAAACTCCTTCAGGATCGCTTAACAAGGAAAAGTGAAAATTATCTTTGTAATGAAATCGCTCCAATTCTTGTAACGAAGAATTCATCAAGATTACAATTCCTTCATCATCATTGTAAGATGGGAGTGCGCAAGGAATTAATAAACGATTGTCACCAACTTTATAATAGGAATTAATTACAGTTGGATTTGACGCGGCGACTGCGAATTGTTTAGGCAATAGTATTCTTGGTCTCAATGAAAAAGCAACTACATCTTTTGCAATTCCATCTATTGGATCAGCATGAGCTATTTTAATTTTAGAGAGATCGATGGTTTTAGAACTCGAATTATATATCTCCACAAAATCACACCCTTCCGATTGAGGATTAAATAAAATTTCATTGATGATCACATCTCCTTTTGAAAATGAATCGGGCAATGCGAAACTCAGTTGATCCCATCTCTTCAAAGAATTTCCTGCGCAATCATGCAATGAATGATCGAACTGCAATGAATACAATTGTCCAGACACTAAAGGTTGACTCAATTGAAAAACGAAGCTAGGTTGATCTGAAGAAAATGAAATCGATAGGGGTTGTCCCAAATTTTGATTCAATGAAAACAAATTCAAATCGGCAGCATGAATCGTATCTAGAAATTCACTGAATCCAATTTCTAGGTATAAACTGCCGACTGGGAAAGCGTAAACAGGCCAAGGTGCAATAGTATCCTGAAAATCTCCATTGATTGAATTTTCACGACCTGGAGTACCACCTGATGGATCATGACTCGCTCCCCAATTATTTTTATCGCTACAAGGAAAATCAACATCAATTCGCTCTATTGACCAACCGTGATCATCTCTTAGCGGATCATTGTACATGGAGAGATCATAAGTAATTTCATCAATTACAAAACCAGAGACATCTAATAATCGGATTCGATCACCCTCATTATTTAATGATGGGAAAGAGGCCAATCCTCTCACATCATTGACACCTATATTTTGAAATGAAGCAACGTTCATCGAATGAGTATAGCATCGATAATCATTCGGGAACAAAGTATCTGTAGGCAAATTTTCTGATGTGCTTGGATCTGCCAACATAAAAGATGAAATGTCAATAATTTTTTGGCTTCGATTATAGATTTCCAAATACTCAACGGGAGGTAGTGATGGGGCATCGGTGGGATTCGACATAATTTCAGTGATGACTACATCTGAAATTACAGCAGCACTTGTATTAAAAAGGGAATAATGAAGTGTGTCCGAATATACGTTCCCCGAATTATCCACCACACCCACTATTCCCAAATGATATATGTTCCCATCAATAAAGAGAGCATTAAATTTTAAATAATATGTTTTCGAATCAATAGAGTCTTTACTAATTGTAGTTGGGACACCAATTCCATCTATAAAAAAATGATTCTTTGAAAATGCTGATGCACTATCAACTTCTTCCGTCCATTGAATTTTAATCAAACTATCTGATTCAATTTTAACCAAAGACAATGAAGGAGGAATGGTGTCGTATTGATAACTTCCAACATATACATCATCGAAAAAAAACTTAGTTGAATTACTACTAGTATAAACAGTTTTAAATCCAACACACAACATCGCATTGAACTGCGCATCGATTGCCGAAGCATCCCAATTAAAATTTTCCTCTGCAGTATAATCCACATATAAACTCCAAATAGATCCTGGCAAACGCAACACTTTAATGTTCACGAAAAAAGAATTTGCAATGGCGCTGTCTTTGCCTCTACATAAAGGTGTAAGAATCCATCCATCTTGCTTATATAATACAATGGCATCTGCAGAACCACTTTCTCCAAATTGCAAAAAATATCCTTTCTGTGGTCCTTCTAAATTTAAACTATCCGCCAATAAATAATATCGTGCATAATTTGATGTAGATGGTGAAAAACTCATCTTGACCTTTACCCGCCACTCCATAGTATCAGAAACCATAGAATATGATGTTGATAAAAAGGAAGAGTCGCTGCCGGCACTATTCAATTGAACGAAGCCTCCACTCACGACAAACTGACTAGTATCCCCAAACCAAGCAGGCGCAAAGCCAAAATCTCCATCACTAAAATCATCTATCAACTGAGCTTTTACCCAAGAAGTAGTAGAGAAGCACATCAAGAAGATGGCTAACCGACAAGCGAACAATCCTTTTTTCATAACGATGACAAAGGAAAGGTGATGAAAGGCAATTAGTCGGTAAATAAACGCTTATACTCGTTTACAAATAACTATAAGCCTCAAAGTATTGGAAAACAATATTTATTTTTGCGTTATGAAAATAGCGGTTGTAGGCGCCACCGGATTGGTCGGCACAAAAATGATAGAAGTTTTGACAGAAAGAAACTTTCCAGTTGACGTATTAATCCCAGTAGCTTCTGAAAAATCAGCAGGCAAGATGATAACGTTTAAAGGACAAGATTATAAAGTAGTCACTTTGGCAGAAGCTATTGAAATGAAACCTGATTTGGCTTTATTCTCAGCGGGTGGATCCACTTCTTCAGAATGGGCACCTAAATTTGCAGAAGCGGGAATCACTGTTATTGATAATTCTTCTGCATGGAGAATGGACCCTACCAAGAAACTTATTGTTCCAGAAGTAAATGCAGACGTACTTACAAAGGAAGATAAGATCATTGCGAATCCAAATTGTTCAACTATTCAACTTGTTGTAGTTTTAAAACCCCTTCATGATAAATATAAAATCAAGCGTGTAGTAGTATCTACCTATCAATCGGTGAGTGGAACCGGAGCAAAAGCGGTGCAACAATTAATGAATGAACGTAGGAATGGTGATGTTGAGAAAGTTTATCCACATACCATCGATCTTAATATTCTACCACATATTGATGTTTTTCAAGAAAACGGATACACGAAAGAAGAAATGAAGATGGTGAATGAAACTTGTAAAATTATGGGTGATGATTCCATCCGGCTAACCGCCACAACAGTTCGTGTACCTGTGTTAGGCGGACATTCAGAAAGTGTAAATATTGAATTTGAAAACTATTTTGATTTGAATGAACTGCGAAATCTTTTAGCAAACTCGTCTGGGATTATTGTACAAGACGACCCAAGCAAAGCACTTTATCCAATGCCTTTGTATGCAGAAGGGCATGATGAAGTATTTGTTGGTAGATTGCGTCGTGATGAGACTCAAGCCAACACGCTTAACTGCTGGGTAGTTTCAGACAACCTACGTAAAGGAGCCGCAACGAATGCGGTTCAGATTGCAGAGGTGCTTTTAAAAAAGAAGCTGATCGGATAAGCAAAAACTTTATTTAGAGAGCGCGGCGGGATTTGCCAATCCAGAAAAACTGGTGATGTCCATTTTGATTGATCCCACTAAAATATCGGCTTGTGCTCGAATGGGAATTCTATTTTTATCGTCTGTCAGCCAAATGGTCATTCCTTCTTTCTCTTTAAAGACACGTCCTTCTAACAAATAAGGTCTAAACATTAAGCAAGTAAAAGTACCTAGTCGTGTTTTAATTTTTTCTCTTCCTACGAACTTAATTGACATTGGAAAAGTTTCATCATCGAGATAACAATTAATATTAAAAGTATCCCCCGCTGCAATATTTGTAAAATCTAATGTGCGTGCAAAGTAAAATGCAGAAATTAAATCCTGGATCCGCTCTGGAGTTTTAATTGTTTTCTTTTCGCTTGTTGCAGTACGTTTTGAATGATTAAACTTCACATTCTGCTTTTTCTTATAACCGCCTTCTTGAATATCGCGAATAAACAACCACGGCACGATGGTTTGTGTATCAATGTAACTTTCATAATGATCCTTAACTTTAAAAAACCAATTAAATGCGCCGGTCGATTTACCAGAACCCACCACTCGATAACAAGTACGACCTCCAACATTCTTTAAATTAGGATCCACTTCTAATTTCGCAGTTCCAGCATCAATGAATCCGTAGTGTATACGGTATTCTAAAACTTCACTGGTACTAAACGCGTTATTTTGAACTCGAGCTAACAAAGCTTGCGCATTCATTGTAAATGAATGCGCAATACTCAATAGGACAATATAAATTATTTTTTTCATTCTTCTTTCGATTCGGGTTGATCTTCATCATCAATCAAATCTTGTTCCAAGTTTCCCATGGCAGCTTGTGGGTCTACAGTTCCTTCAACGACAAACTCTCCATTTTCGTCTACGTCTTCTATTAAAGCCCCTGGCTCTAGGTCGCTAGGACCATCAATAGGGTCTGACAGATCACTTGGGTTGCCTATCTCATTATCAGCTATATGGAGTTCTTTTAGTTGTGGCAGATCCTTCACCGAACGCAATCCAAAGTGATCCATAAAGTTCTTGCTTGTCGAATAAAGAAGTGGTTTACCAGGTCCATCCCCTTTTCCCGAAATAATAATTAATTCTTTCTCGAGTAATTTTTGCATACTATAATCACAGTTTACACCACGAATATGTTCAATTTCCGATTTTGAAATGGGTTGTTTATAGGCAATGATAGAAAGTGTTTCTAACGCTGCTGTACTTAACCTCTTCTTTGCTTTAATCTGCAACAAAGTATTTACTACATAATGATACTCTTTCTTTGTGAGAAATTGAAAACCATCTGCAATCTCAATTAATTCGAACGAATGATCTTCGGATGCATACTTCTCCCTCAATTCAGAAATTAAACTTTGAAATTGTTCTTTCTTTAGCTCCCATCCATAAACGGTTTTAAGACAAGATAAAACTTCATCGCCTGTGATGGGTTGCTCTGATGCAAAGATGAGCGCTTCGATGTGTTGTAATAATAATTGCATGCTATTCTATTTTTATTTTATTGATCAATAAATTTTCTGTAAGATGAATTACATCTAACAGAAAAACTTAAACTACGATATTAACTATGCGTCCTGGGACAACAATTATTTTCTTTGGAGTTCCCTGCATAAACTTTCCCAACTCTTCTGAACTCATTACATTCTTTTCCACTTCTTCTTTACTTAATTGCAAAGACAAGTTAATTTTAAACTTCACTTTTCCATTGATGGAAATAGGATACTCAAACTCATTCTCAACTAAATATTCTTCTTTCCAAATTGGAAAACTTGTTTTAGTAATACTTTCTTTATGTCCCAATAAACTCCACAACTCTTCTGTAAAATGAGGTGCATAAGGTGAGAGAAGAATGGTGAAAGGCTCAAGAATTTGTCGTTTATTACATTTCAAATCACTCAACTCATTCAAACAAATCATGAATGCGCTGATGGTGGTGTTGAATGAAAATCGTTCCACATCATCTTCTACTTTCTTGATGGTTTTATGCAATACTTTTAATTCCCCTGCAGAGGGTGTTTCGTCACTTAACTTACATGCTCCATTTTCAATTTGAAACAACCGCCAGGCACGACGCAAGAAATTATGAACGCCACTAATTCCTTGTGTGCTCCATGGTTTACTTTGTTCTAAAGGGCCTAAGAACATCTCATACAAGCGCAATGTATCTGCACCATATTCTTCGATAATGTCATCCGGATTAACCACATTGTATTTGCTCTTCGACATTTTTTCGACTTCAGCACCGCACTTGTATTGATCCCCTTCCAGAATAAACTCGGCATTCTTAAAATCTTCCCGCCACAATTTGAACTTTTCAGGATCAAGAATATGATTTGGTGCGATACTTATATCTACATGTAAAGCTGTAGTTTCATATTGATTTTTTAATCCATCTGAAACAAACTTATTGGTACCATTAATTCGATAAACATACGCACTCACTCCTTGAATCATTCCTTGATTGATCAATTTTTTAGCAGGCTCTTTACAAGGAATAAGATTTAAATCGAACAAGAACTTTGTCCAAAAACGCACATATAATAAGTGGCCAGTTGCATGCTCAGCCCCGCCCAAGTAAAAATCTACTTGTTGCCAATAATTTACTGCTTCTTTCGATACAAATTCTTTTTCATTATTGGAATCCATATAGCGCAAAAAGTACCAACTCGAACCCGCCCATCCAGGCATGGTTGTCGTTTCATAATTAAATTTCCCCTTATACTTCCAGTCTGCTGCTCTTGCTAACGGCGGTTCGCCACTTTCGGTGGGTTGAAACTTATCAATTTCTGGAAGGACTAATGGAAGATCAGTTTCTGAAATTGTTTTTGGGATTCCCTCTTCATAAAAAATGGGGATTGGTTCACCCCAATAACGTTGTCGACCAAAAGCAGCATCGCGTAATCGATAATTCACTTGGCCTTTTCCAATTCCTATATTTTCAATTTCATGGATGGCTTTCTTCACCGCCGCTTTTACCTCGAGTCCATTTAAAAAATCAGAATTAACCAAAACTCCATCTTTTGCAACATAAGCTTCTTGTGTTAAGTCGCCACCACTTACTACTTCTTGAATCGGTAAATTAAAATGGGTTGCAAATAAATAATCTCTTTGATCGTGTCCGGGCACTGCCATAACAGCTCCTGTTCCATATCCAACCAACACATATTCGCCGATCCACACTGGAATTTTCGCACCCGTAAAAGGGTGTGAGACGTATGCTCCAGTAAATTGTCCACTCACCTTCTTCACTTCAGTTTGACGTTCGCGTTCTGACTTTTTCGAAGCGGCTTCAACATATTCTTGCACAGCACTTCGGTACTCCGGCACCGTTATGATATTTACTAAATCGTGTTCAGGTGCCAATGCAACAAAGGAAACTCCAAAAATGGTGTCCGGGCGCGTGGTGAAGACTTCGATGGAAAATTCACTCTTTAACTTTTCATCCATTACACCTTCAAACCGAATACTTGTCCCTTCCGATTTTC
The DNA here is from genome assembly GCA_903922455.1 of uncultured Bacteroidota bacterium. Classification (GTDB taxonomy): domain Bacteria; phylum Bacteroidota; class Bacteroidia; order AKYH767-A; family OLB10; genus JAJTFW01. The sequence goes on from CAIXTT010000372.1 coordinate 16,914, forward strand.
CAATCCAATTGCGTTGTGCTTCTTTGACAGAATCAGGCCAATCCAAATCATCTAAATCAGTAAGCAAACGATCGGCGTAAGC
>CAIXTT010000373.1 GCA_903922455.1 uncultured Bacteroidota bacterium
CAGGCTCTTGTTTATTCACGAAAGTTAATTGTAGAAAATAGAGTCCGCTTTTAATTGAAGATACATCAATCGTTTTATTTAATAAATTATTGTGGGTAGCTACCATAATTTCGTTTCCTAAAACATCTGTAATCATCATGCTTTGAATGGTGCTAATATCAACATCATTCATTTTTAGTTCTAGAAGTTGGTGAACGGGATTCGGAAATACAGCTATGTTGGATGCGAATGATTCGGTGGGGACAGAAGTAACACTCAATGAGTCGTCTGTTTTAAGTGCAAAAATATAATAGCTTAAACTTGAATTGTCATACGTATTGCCAGTAATAATATATCCGGAATCCAGCGTTTGCTTAATATCACTAGGCATATCAATATTGAGTTGAGGAAAAGATTTCTTCCATAGTTTGTTTCCTAAATTATCTACTTTAATTAAAATTACTTTGCTAGTGGCTCCTAACATTTCCACTCCAGTTAATGCATAACCATTGTCGTAAGTTTTAGTAACGCTGCTAAGATGAACATTGGGTTCGTTAATGGTTTTAATCCAATTTACATTTCCAACCAGATCAAGTTCGGCAAGAAAAGGCTCTTCAACCGTTCCAATATTTCTATTTCCAAAAACAGTGAAAGTATTGGTGCCTGCTGTTACTCCGATGAGTTCATTATTGATGGCAGAATCAATTACTAAATTCCATTGTTCCACTCCTAAAGAATCAGTTTTAACAATATACCCTACGGTTTCACTATTCCCTGTCAACTTCATTCCAACGGAGCAGAATCCTTGGTCGCTTGTTTGATCGGCAGCAAGGGGAAATTGTTCAATTCCATCAAAGTGGTAATACGGCTGTGTCCAAATCGAATCACCAAATGCATTTGTTTTTATCAATTGAAAGGCATTGAAAACATTTTGAATTACCAATACTCCAAAGGAAGATTGAATTAGAAAATCCCCGTTTGATAATTCTTTTACATCAAAACCAATATCGGTTCCAATGCCGCCGTAGTTTTTCATCCACAAGATATTGCCTAGTGTATCTAGTTTAGCAAAAAAACATCTTGAAAAGTTGGACCTACACCAAAGCCATAATCAATAACGCCTACTACAACGTAATTACCGTCTAGCGTTTTTTTAATTTTATTAAAACTGAGGTTGTACGCATTCGGAAAATTATAGTATTGTGACCAGAGAAGATTTCCATTACTATCCAATTTTTTAAGTATACCAGATTGCGATCCAGCAGCTCCTGCAACACTGGTATCGGCCATTCCGACGAGCAGATACGTGCCATCATTATTCTGTAATATACTTTGAGAAGAAATAAATTTATTGGGAAAATAATAATGGTTTGAAAAAGAAGACTGACCATTCGCGGTGTATGAAATAAGTATTATTACTAATAGGAAATAATAAAAGAAAAAACTTGAAGCAATTAGTCGAATCTTTAGCACATATAAATTACCTACTACTTTCCATTTCATAAACCAAAGGTAGATGAAATATGACTGTGTTAAAGAGTTTCTTACTCAGGAGTTTGTCCTCTTTACTGTTTGTTTTTAATTGAACTACGTTATCTTCGCTCCATGCAATCCACACCCTCCATCCTTAAACTCTCTGAGCTCTCGGCTATCGTGGCTGGGATTTTTCAGATGCACTTTTCGGGAGAGCGGTTTTGGGTGACTTCGGAGATTGTGGGATTGAAAGTGAGTCGGGGCCATTGCTATTTGCAGCTTGCTGAAAAAGACGATGTGGGTGCTACACCGAAAGCGGAGTTTAGAGGGATTATTTGGGCAAGTACGTTTAGTCGCATCCAACCACGCTTTGCGAAAGCGACAGGGCAATCATTGCGCGAACAGATGCAGGTGTTGTTGCAAGTGGAAGTGCAGTATCACGAACGTTATGGCATGAGCTTGATCGTGCATGATATTGATGAGTCGTTTACGATGGGACAGCTGGAATTGGAGCGTCGTCAAACGATTGAGCGATTAAAGAAAGATGGGGTTTTTGATAAAAATAAATTGCGAGAGCTCCCTTCTTCTTTGCAAAACATTGCGATTATTTCGGCGGAAGATGCGCGGGGTTACGAAGATTTTTTAACACGTCTCACGAATAACGTGTATGGCTATTCGTTTCATTGTACCTTGTATACTTCACTCTTGCAAGGGGACTTGGCAGCGGGCGATATTATTGCAAAATTAAATCGCATTAAGATTGATCATACCACTAAAAAGTTTGATGCGGTGGTAATTGTGAGAGGCGGTGGAAGTGCTAGTAGTTTGGAATGCTTTAACGATTATTTTTTGGCAAGAAATATAGCGACTTTTCCTTTGCCCGTTATTACCGGCATCGGTCATCAGGCCGACAAAAGCATCGTGGACGAGGTGGCACATACCGATCGCATGACACCCACCGATGTAGCGAATTTTTTAATTGAGCATCAGATGAGGTTGGAGGTAAGTCTGGATGAATCGTGGAATCAAATTCAGGAATTGGCGACTGAAGTTTTAGAGGAAGAATCACAA
>CAIXTT010000374.1 GCA_903922455.1 uncultured Bacteroidota bacterium
ATTTTGATCAAGCTCCACTACCTGCTGCAGCTGGTGCTGATATGGCTGTTTGTGGATTGAATGCTACTATGGCAGCTACTGTGCCTAACATTGGAATGGGAACTTGGTCGGCTACTGGACCTGGTACCGTTACTTTTGCTATGCCTAATTCACAAACTTCTACGGCTACTGCTTCGGCTTATGGTGCTTATCTTGTTAAATGGACAATCACCAATGGAGCTTGTGTTACTATGGATAGTTTAATGCTTTCTTTCGATTCTATTCCTACTGCACCTGTTGCCGGTGCTGACCAAGATATATGTGGACTAAATGCTCTTTTGGCTGGAAACACACCTACTTTTGGTATCGGTACTTGGATGACATTGGCAGGACCGGGAACACTTAACTTCGCTAATCCTAACGACCCTAATACTACTGTTACTGCTACTAATTACGGAGACTATTGGTTGGTTTGGAATACTTCTAACGGGGCTTGTTCTTTGAACGACAGCATTCGTATCAGATTCTACCAAATGCCCGCTGTAGCCAATGCAGGAGTGGATTTAAATTACTGTGGATTCTCAGGATTGGTTACGGGCAATTTAGCAAATGTTGGAGTTGGAACTTGGACTGCAACAGGACCAGGGACAATTATTTTCTTGCCACAAAATTCGAACTCGGCTACAATGACGGTTGATACTTATGGAGCATACAATGTGGTTTGGTCTATACAAAACGGTGCTTGTATTACAACGGATACGGTGGTGGTTACTTTTGATGAAATGCCACAACCTGCTAATGCCGGTGCTAACCAAGCGGTATGTGGACTAAACGTTAACTTAACAGGTAGCACTCCTTCTATTGGAACAGGATCTTGGTCAATGGTAAACGGAGCTGGTAGTCCTATTTTTGGAAATACAAATACACCCAATACTACTTTCACTTCACAATCTTATGGAGTATATGTATTGCGTTGGACAATCACAAACGGAGCTTGTGTTTCATTTGATGATGTGGTGATTACATTTGATCAATTACCTGCTCCTGCTGATGCTGGACCGGATGATTCTATTTGTGTGAACGATTATTTAATGCAAGGAATTCCGAACAATGCAGGAAAAGGACATTGGGAAATTGTTACCGGTGGTGGTAATTTTGCTGATATTACTAATGCTAATTCATATGTTGGTGGTATTCCTTTAGGTAGTAACACTTACAGATGGATTGTAACAAGTGGTGTTTGTCCGGTTACTGCCGATGAGGTAACCATTACGTACATAGACCCTACAACTATCACAGCGGCATACGATTATAGTCCGACTACTGCAGTTTATGCAGGTGATGAAATTACCTTCACCGACAAAAGTACAGGTGCAACAAGTTGGTATTGGAATTTTGCAGACAATGGAGAAAGCGGAATAAGAAATCCTACACACACCTACACTGCAGAAGGTACCTACAAAGTAATGCTTACTGTTAAAAATGGTGCAGGATGTGAGGATACTATCTCTAAATTTATTAAAGTAGAAGACAAAGTACTTATGCCAAACGTGTTCTCACCTGATGGTGATGGCGTAAACGATGTGCTTATACTTAAAGCTGGTGGTATGAAAGAATACAGCTTGGTGATTTTTAATCGTTTTGGTAACGAAGTATTTAATTCGACTGACCCGAGCCAAGGATGGGACGGTACTACCAAAATGGGTAAAGCATCTGCCGGTACTTATTATTATATCCTTACCGCTATCTCTAATTCTGATAAAGATTTTTCAGGTAAAGGATTTATTACATTGATTAGATAACAACTAATAAAAATTTAAAAAATTAAGGGGGCAATAGCAATATTGCCCCCTTAATTTTTCAGTATATTTATAAAAACAAAAAACATGATTGATCACATTAACAAAGTGAAAATATTTCACGAAGTTTTTAAAATTGGAAACCGCGAAAACCCAACAGCCGATGTAGGAGAGAATGAATACATCTTGCGTTATAATTTAATTAAAGAAGAAAACGAAGAATATCTGGAGGCTTGCAAGAATGGTGATTTGGTAGAGATTGCAGATGCATTGGGCGACCAACTGTATATATTATTTGGAACTATATTGCGTCACGGACTTCAGTATAAAATAGAAGAAGTGTTTGCCGAAATACAACGCAGTAATATGAGTAAACTGAATGAAAAAGGAGAACCTATTTTTCGTGAAGACGGCAAAATTTTAAAGAGCAGCCTTTATTTTAAGCCCGATATAAAATCGATATTGGAAAAATAAATCTATTTCTGCAACATTATTTTCTCCACCTCTTCACTATCCCATTTAGTATCTATATCTGCAATTTCCATTACCTTTTGCATAATGGCCTCTTGGCGTTTCCCTTCTGTTAATGCAGTAGAGTAACGAATGTGCGGACTAAATGTAACCATAGAATATGCAGGTATCCACTTATCAGGATATTTTTGACTAAAGCGTGCTTCAATTTTTTTCTGTAATAAAAATTTTGGGTCGGCAGTTTTATCACGCATTTCAATA
>CAIXTT010000375.1 GCA_903922455.1 uncultured Bacteroidota bacterium
AAAGTAATGATATGCGAAATAAAGTTAGTATTGTCCTCCTCTTTTTATTGACTACCCTTTCATCCCAAGCGGTTGAAATTAATTATACGGTTTCTTTTCCGCAGCCTCAAACCCACTATGTAGATGTAATTATGCAGGTGGATGGAAATAAAGCAGATGTATTGGATGTTAAGCTTCCTGTATGGATTCCAGGTTCGTACATGATCCGTGAATTTTCTCGCTTTGTTGATGTTTTTGAAGTGATGGATAATGATGGAAAGTTGTTGAGTTGCGAGAAAGTAGATAAGAATACCTGGAGAGTTCAATCCAAAGGAAAATCGAGTTTGAAAATTCATTATCAAGTTTATGCTTTTGAATTAAGTGTACGCACAAGTTTTATTGATGATGAACATGCATTCCTTAATGGTTCAAGCATTTTTATGTTTATCGAAGAGCATATCAAGAATCCCGTGACTGTCACCATAGTTCCTTCATCTACATGGAAAGTAATTTCAGTGGCCCTCGATCGTGTAAGTGAAAGTAATCCGTGGAAATTGAAAGCTCCTAATTATGATGAGTTGGTTGATGCTCCCTTCGAAATTGGAAATCATTTGGTATTTTCTTTTACCGCTGCAGGTGTGCCGCATGAAGTAGCCATGTTTGGAGAAGGGAATTTTGATGTGGATCGTTTGAAAAAAGATATGACACGAATTGTGGATGAATGTACTTCTATTTATGGATCACATCCTTGCAACAAGTATGTTTTCTTTATTCATAATATGAACAGTGGGGGAGGTGGACTCGAGCATAAAAATTCAACAACATTGCAAGCCAATAAATGGGGATACACTAATACTGCGACTTATGTTGGTTTTTTAAGTTTGGTAGCTCACGAATATTTTCATTTGTGGAATGTGAAAAGATTTCGTCCTGTACCCTTAGGGCCATTTAATTATAGTGAAGAAAATTATACCAACTTGCTTTGGTTAGCCGAAGGATTCACCGCTTATTATGATGATTTGATTACTTATCGTTGTGGTTTTTCTAGTGAGACAGAATACTTACAAACGCTTGCTGGAAATATGTCGTATTGCAGTAATCAAAAAGGAGCTGCTTTTCAATCGTTAACAGAATCAAGTCTTGATGCATGGATAAAGTATTATCGTTCCTATGAAAACTCTTCAAATGCAACTGTCTCCTATTATACGAAAGGATCAGTAGTAGGTGCTTTGCTGGATATGGAAATTATTAATGCAACGAATGGTGAAAAATCTCTAGATGATTTTATGAAGGAGATGTACCAGGAATTTTATGTAAAGAATGATAAAGCCTACACCCAAGTAGATGTGATGAAAGTGGTGGAGCGATTAACTAGAAAAAACATGGATTCCTTTTTTAAGAGTGCTGTAAACTCAACGGCTCCCTTGCCTATAGAGAAAGTAGTTAGTCAGCTCGGAATTTCCTTAGTGGATTTGAATGAAAAATTAGTAACCACATTTAGCGGAATCAATTCATCTTTCACCTCAGGAAAATTAATGGTAACCTCCATTGTACGCAATTCACCAGCATGGACAGCAGGCATCAATGTAAACGATGAACTTATCGCCATGGATCAATATCGCATAGGTGACGATCTCAATAAAGTAATTTCTATGAAAGCTCCTGGTGATAAAGTAACAATTTTGTTAAACCGAAATGGATATATGAAATCGATTGCACTCACTTTAGTAAATACACCTTATGTCAAGTACACCTTGAATAAATCAAGCGCCGTATCCGAACAAAAGAGTAATAATTATAAGAAGTGGCTACGATTAGCTGCTGGCTTCTAGCTGCTAGATTCTGGCTACGAGCTCTTCACTTCTGGTTGCTACTTCTAGCTTCTAGTTATGGGCAAGTTAAACAAGAATAAAAACAAGACGTTCTTCGAAATACAAAGGGCTGACCCCCCAATGTGACAGAAAAATAGTATCACTGAATTTTAAAAGTGGAGACCGGAACCCACTCTAAAAAACGGGGCGTATT
>CAIXTT010000376.1 GCA_903922455.1 uncultured Bacteroidota bacterium
TTCAGCGTGGGCGGATATGGAATGGGAACAACGCGCTTCCATATTTTTAAAGGCGGCAGAACTACTTGCTGGTCCATACCGTTCAAAAATAAATGCAGCTACGATGTTAGCTCAGAGCAAAAGTGCATATCAAGCAGAAATAGATGCTGCCTGTGAGATGATCGATTTTTTACGATTCAATGTACAATACGCTAGAGAAATATATATACAACAACCGATATCATCGAAAGGAGTTTATAATCGTTTAGAACAACGTCCGCTCGAAGGGTTCATCTTTGCGTTGACTCCGTTTAACTTTACTGCTATCTCTGGAAATCTTCCAACTTCTGCAGCACTGATGGGAAATACCGTAGTTTGGAAACCAGCCTTCACTCAAATTTATTCTGCCAGAGTGTTGATGGAAGTATTTATGGAAGCCGGTTTACCTGCAGGTGTTATAAATTTAATTTATGTTCCTGGAACAGCAACTGGTGATGTGATTTTCGGTCACCCTGATTTTGCTGGTATACATTTCACAGGTTCGACTGGTGTTTTTCAAGATGTATGGAAATCGATTGGCAACAATATTCATAAATACAAATCGTATCCGCGTATTGTAGGTGAGACCGGTGGTAAAGATTTTATTCTTGTTCATCCTACTGCAAACGCAGATGAAGTAATTACAGCTTTGAGCAGAGGAGCTTTTGAATATCAAGGGCAAAAATGTTCGGCTGCTTCACGTGCTTACATTCCTGCTTCGATGTGGCCTTCAGTTAAAGATGGTTTGGTTCGCGATTTAAAAAGCATGAAGATGGGTCCAACGGAAGATTTTGGAAACTTCATTAATGCCGTGATTGACGAAAAAGCATTCGATAAAATTTCAGGATATATTGATCGCGCTAAAGAAAGCAAAGACGTAGAAATTATTGCAGGAGGAACTTACGATAAGAGTACAGGTTATTTCATTGCCCCTACTGTTTTATTGGCTAAAAAACCCGACTACATCACGATGTGTGAAGAGATTTTTGGTCCAATCTTAACGATATATGTTTATGAAGATGCAAATTTTGAGGAGACCTGCGAATTAGTAGACAAAACTGGAATTTATGCATTAACGGGATCCATCATCTCAAAAGATCGTTACGCCATTCAGCTTGCTACAAAAAAGTTGGTGCATGCAGCTGGTAATTTTTACATCAATGATAAGTGCACGGGTGCTGTGGTTGGACAACAACCTTTTGGTGGATCAAGAGCTTCAGGAACCAATGACAAAGCAGGATCATTATTTAATTTATTAAGATGGGTTTCTGCACGAACGATTAAAGAAACGTTTGTTCCTGCAACAGACTATCGCTATCCATTTTTAGATAAAGAATAATTAAATTAAAAGTAAGAAGACAGCCTGCAATAACAATTGCGGGCTGTTTTACTTCCAAAGAAACTAAACTACTTCTACATTCTTAGACGTTAACTTCAAAAACAAATCTTCCAAATGTCGACGAGTAGTTACTTGATAAATTTGAAAACCATTTTCAACTAAAAAAGAAACCATTGTAGGAATTTCATTTGCATCCATTTTACATTGAAGCAAGGATGTCGCATTAAGAATTAAAGAATCAATATTTAATTTTTCCTTCAATTTATCCTTTGCATCGGTCAATCGATCCAATTGTATTTCCACAATGCTATCTTCGCTATTTAGTAATGTATTTACTTCACCCTGCACCACTAACTTTCCTTTATTCAAGATTGCCATACGATTCGCGACTAATTCAATTTCGTATAAAATATGAGAGGACAAGAAAACCGTTTTTCCTTTCTCTTTACTTAGATACAAAATCAAATTACGAATATCGATGATACCTTGTGGGTCCAAACCCGTGGTAGGTTCATCTAAAATAATTAAATCTGGATCATGAATGAGGGCTTGCGCAATGCCGAGACGCTGTTTCATTCCATGGCTGTATCCTTTCACCGATTCATCGCTGCGTCCTCGTAAACCTACTAACTCAATCACTTCATCAATCTTTTTATCTGAAGCATCTACACCATTGTAATGCGCCAACAATTTTAAGTTCTTTCGAGCAGTGAGGTATTTATAAAAATCGGGTTTCTCAATGATGCAACCGATTCGATTCAAAATTGAAATTCGATCATCTAATAAATTCTTTCCAAAAATTTTTATTTGACCACTATCCGGACGGATCAATGAGAGAATCATTCGGATCGTTGTGCTTTTCCCAGCACCATTCGGACCTAAAAAACCAAAAACATCACCTTCGTAAACGCTTAGGTTTAATTCATCAACCGCTTTATTAGCGCCAAATGATTTGGTAAGTCCAATAACATCAATAATCTTATTCATCTTTTCCTAAAATCAATGGATGATTAGGCTCAACTCCTACATTAAAATAATGTTGTAAAACTCCCTTTTCATCTACTAAATACTTGGAAAAATTCCATGATGGTCGCTGATCATTCCATCCATTCAAAGCTGAATTAGACAACCATTTATACAATGGATGCATATTCTCCCCTTTCACTTCAATCTTAGCATACAATGGAAATGTTATATGATAATTTTTTTCGCAAAACTGTCCAATCATCTCATCACTGCCTGGCTCTTGTGCACCAAAATCATTAGAAGGAAATGCAATAATCACCAACTCATCCTTTTTATGCTGGTACACTTCTTCCATTTGAGCATACTGACTTGTGTAACCACATTCAGAAGCTGTATTTACAATTAATATTTTCTTCCCCTTAAATTTTTCAAGCGTAGAAATAGTTCCATTAATTTCCTTTACAGGAATAGAATAAATCGAATGGGTGGGCTCAACATTTTGCTTATTAGAAATCACATCTTGCTTTATCATCTTCTTTAGTATTGGGTAACATAAATCTCTAATAAATTTTGGCCAGTTCATCTTCTAAAATTACACCTATGAATCAACCATAAAAATAATAAAACAAAATCAATCACAAAAAGTTTTAACTAAAAGTCAATTTCCTTCTTGCTTTAGCATAAAAGAGAAAGGATGCCGTTTCTGACATCCTTTCTTCTATTTTCTAATTAAATTTCTTTAACAATTCCTTGATCACATCTCGATGAACAAGAATGCCCATCATCTTTAATTTAACATAGTCTTCATGCATAAAATAAAATCCAAAGTTCTTACTATCGGGTCCGCAATTTCTAGAGCCAGAACCAGAATCTTTAATCAGGTACCAATCTTTACCATCCTTTTCTAAATAACCCACTAAATGCATTCCATGATCATCAGTAGTACTTCCATTCAATAGACGAAGCAAACGAGCACTTTCATCAATGTGTTCAGAAGGAATATCATAAGATGGAACAACAGCCACTTGGTTCCAAGGGTCAAATCCAGATTCAGACACATCTCCACCAATCATCATGGTATAACCATTTCGAACTGCAAATTTTATTGCTGACATGTAATCATCTAAAGGAACATTGTAATAAGTACTGTCATGCCACCAATTGTCGGGAACTTCATACTCTACTTTTTTCCAGTAAGGCATGTTCATCAGTGAAGTGAGGTCGATATAATTAGACATATTTAACTTCAACACATCTAATACATATTGCTGAGGTGTAATCGACTTACCATTTACCACGACTTTTGCAGGGGGAGCTCCCAAATAATGATTTTGAATGGACTTAATGGTAGACATAACCTCTTCTTCATTCCAAGCATTTGTTGCTTTCACAGTTTGTAGATAAGCTTTCATCTCTTTAAACATTTTATCATGACTATGATAAATTTGTCCAGGCATTAATCCGGTATAATCTTGCAACGGAACTGTTCCATACGTTTGGTACATCCTTACCACAGCATTACCTTCCGAACCTTCGTCGAAATTAGATTCACCACGTGTTCGAACAAATTCTCTAGCTTTCTCAACGGTCTCCCAATAGGCAGTAAACATCTCCGAAATTTTTACAACTTGCTTCGATTGACGATACACTTCCGTTTCAAAAAAAGAAGTGGTGCTGTATGACCAACATGTATTTGAATTTCCTTGAGAGATGGGAATATTTTTCCACCATGTAGTAAATTCATCTACAGATTTTGGATACCATCCAAATTTAGCGATATCGAATTTAAAGATGGGTTTTGCTGGCTTTTCAACTTTTTTCACTTCGTACTGCTGCACACCGGTCATGATATCCTTATCATAAAACCCTGCCTTTTGCTCGCGCTTTTGCAACTGATCATGACGAGCATTTTGTCCAAAGCTAATCGTATTGCTCAGCAA
>CAIXTT010000377.1 GCA_903922455.1 uncultured Bacteroidota bacterium
TATACGAATAATACCAGCTGATGCGGTATTGATTGTGGGATTCAAATTAGCTTGATTAGACAATTGAGTCGAACCTGCCACCCATGCGGCTGTCATTGTTCCACCATTTTTTGCAGCATTATTGTAAGTAAAGCTGAACTGTTGGTTGTTCAATTCAAATGAACCTGCACCTGTACTGATAATGTACAGATCCACCTCATACTGATTGGGAGCAACCTGCGCATCGTTTGTTAACAGGAATTGCACAGATGTTTGTGCAAAGCTCGTTTTGCCGAACATTGTGCAGCAAAGCACAATGACCAGCATTTTTAGCAGTGTAATTTTTGTTTTCATTGTTATTTATTCGGTTTAGATTTTCGATTTTAATTATAGAAACTGATTTTCATTTTACTTGAAAACTATTTTCTTTGATTATTCAACTAGAAGTTTTACTGTAACTAATAATTAATTTAAGATATATGTAAAAGAATATTTTCATTCAGTCGAAGAGTTCAATTATTTATACTTTGAACTACTTTATCCCAACGATTAATAATTAGCTGATCACGGTTTGATTTATTATCATAAGAATACCAGATATAAAGTAAAGGAATGTTTTTTATTCTACCATGCTTTTCAAAATAAATATTTATTAAGAATTTAAAGATCATTTCAGAACAAAATCTACATATATATCTGATATTCAATTTAATAGTTATATTTGACCTGTTTTTAACTTACAATTCAAATTAAAACTGACAACCACCATGTTCATATACCTAAACAAATTGCTCAACCAGATAGAAAATTGAATATATCTTAATCCTCGAAAACAAGGACTTCCGTCCTTGTATAATATATTCGAGAGCAAACTTTTCTTTTATATTTCTTCAGCTAATAAATATTAACGAATCTAAATTTAATTAACACTCGAATTAACATTTTCATGTGATGAGTTTTGATAATGAAAAGTAATTCTACCTAAAAGCAGATTGCTAACAATAATAAATAAATCAATCAATAATAATTGAAAGAGAAAATAAAAAAACTCAATTCATAGTTTTAGTTTCTATTTTCTATAAATCATTTTATCCCTCATAATTACTTCTAACATAGCACTTATTTTTATCTTACACACACTCGATTACTTTCCATTACCAATTATTTTTAATACTATTCGTATGTTAAATCACTATTTAAATAAGGTCTGCTGAATTGAAAACAAGAATTTGTCAAATTGCAACTTACGTATCACTTTCAACTAACCAAATTCGTACAAAAGAGACCTTTGTATTACAATTCTGTGCATTAAAATTTACTTTTGGAAATGATTTTGTGTGAGTATTCTATTGTATTATCATGATGAGCCTGTCGTCGCAAAAACAGAAAAAAAATCAGTTTTGCAAAAGAGGGCAATGATAATAGTGTGAATTTTCTTAGAATCCAGCAGGATTCATCAACAACTTGAAATGGGTCCCAATGAATAGGATTCACTTTTTTAGAGAGCCCTAAACAATAAATTACATTTTGTAGCAAGTATCCTTTGTTCAACAGAAGGAGTTCAAGAATTTTGATATGCTAAATAGACACTGAGACTTCTACTATCATCTTAATTTTATATTCCGTATTTGAATTTCTCCACTTCCAAATTAAATAAAATCCAACGATTTGAAACGAGATGCACTTTACTTAATAGGGATTAATTGTAAGGGAAATCATTAAGATAAAATTTTTGTATCAAAAGTAGAGCTGCATTGAATTAAGTATCAAAAAAACAGTATGCCTCTCAGTGAGTACTCTTCCATAGGACTCTTCGCAGATAGGAAATTACGATAGTTATATAAAAACCAAAACCCCGAAGCAAAGCTCCGGGGTTTTGGAATAAATATGTTGAGTTAAAAACCTCAGATGAGATTATTCAACTACGACACGAACTTTTTGTACTGTATCAGAAGTACGTAACTGCATAGTATAAATACCAGA
>CAIXTT010000378.1 GCA_903922455.1 uncultured Bacteroidota bacterium
CTAATTTTTCTTTCAGTTTTGATTTCATCAATACACCAAAAGCAAATAATCCAAGGAGCGGACCGTAGGTATATCCTGCTAGTTTTAGAATGAGATCAATGATGGATCGATTATCGATCCAATGAAATATTAAAACACAAAGCAAGAACACTACTGCAAAACTAAGATGTACTTTTCGGCGAATACTTACTCGTTTCTCCTCTGTAATATTTTTATTTCTTTGAATGCCGACAATGTCAATACAAAAACTAGAAGTCAAAGCGGTGATGGCTCCATCAGCAGAAGGAAACAAAGCAGAGATCAATCCAATAATAAATACCAGACCCATCACAGGAGGAAAATATTGCATCGCTAAAGTGGGGAATAAATCATCGCCCTTCAATCCAAGGTTATAATGATTACTATAAAGGTACAATACTCCACCTAAAAACAAGAACAAGAAATTCACAAAAATTAAAATAATACTTAGCGTTACCACATTTTTTTGTGAATCTTTTAATGTACGCACCGAAATATTTTTCTGCATCATTTCTTGATCGAGACCTGTCATCGTGAGCGCAATGAATGCTCCACCCAACAAGTGTTTAATATAGTGCGCGGGAGAATTAATATCAGTGAACAAAAATTTATCATAATCCAATGCATCCATCTGTGCCCATGCTTGTGTAAAAGAAAGATCGAGATGTTGCAATACATAAATCACGCATGCGATAAGTCCACCCAGCATAAAAGTAGTTTGCAAGGTATCTGTCCACACAATGGTTTTCACGCCACCTTTAAATGTATATGCCAAAATCAGTAATAAAATAACCAAGGAAGTAACAATGAAAGGAATCCCCATTTGATTCAATACTAATTCTTGCAAGACGCGCACAACGAGATAAAGTCGGGCTGTAGCACCCACGGTTCTCGAAACCAAGAAAAAAGTAGCGCCTGTTTTATAAGAAGTAGTACCAAATCGCTGTTCCAAATAATGATAAATAGAAGTGAGTTGTAAGCGATAATAAAGAGGCAATAGAATAAATGCGACGCCCATATATCCAATAAAATATCCAAAAACCACCATCAGGTACGACATTCCAGAGGCCGCTACGGTGCCGGGGACTGACACGAAAGTGACACCAGAAAGTGATGTTCCAATCATACCAAAGGCGACAATATACCACGGAGAAGACTTATTTCCGAGGAAAAAGGCTTCATTCCCGGCCCCTCGAGAGGTGTACCAAGAAATCCATAAGAGTATTAGGAAATAGGCGGCTATGAGGAAGATAACGAGGGCTGGCGACATATTCTTTAAGTTATTTGCAAAGTAAATTCGTTAAACGGTGCATATTAAAGCCCAAATCAATTTTTTTGAACAAGTAGTATTCATAAATTTGTACAAAATAATATCCCTTGCAAATTCCCTCTAAAATTCTCGATGAAGCCATTGATGCCTTTGCCCAGCTGCCGGGTATTGGACAAAAAAGTGCGCTGCGGATGGTATTGCACCTTTTAAAAACATCTCCCGAAAATGTAAATAATTTTGGAGAAGTGTTAATACGATTGCGCAAAGAATTACGTTATTGCCAAAACTGTTATAATATCACCGCTGAAAATTTATGTTCTATTTGTGTTGATCCTAATCGAGATGCGCTCACCGTTTGTGTGGTGGAAGATATTCGTGATGTGATTGCCATTGAGAATACATCATCCTACAAAGGACATTACCATGTATTGGGTGGACTCATTTCGCCGATGGATGGCATAGGTCCATCACAGCTAAACATTGAAAGTTTATGTGATAAAATTGGAAAAGGCGAAGTGGGTGAAGTCATTTCAGCATTAAGCACTACGATGGAAGGAGACACAACTTTATTTTACTTATACAAAAAACTAAAACCATATTCTATAAAGATCAGCACACTCGCTCGAGGCGTTGCCATTGGAGGTGCTTTAGAATATGCCGATGAAGTTACCTTAGGAAGATCCATTATCAATCGTATCCCATACGAAAATCATTTGGTGAAATAAACCGCCTTTAATCGCCGATGAAGCTCAGTATCATAATTGTTAACTACAACGTAAGATATTTCTTGCAACAATGTTTGCAAAGTTTACAGCCTGCCATGCAAGGTTTGGAAGCAGAAATATTTGTAGTCGACAATCAATCGAGCGACGGAAGTGTAGACATGGTTGCTCAACTTTTCCCACAGGTAAAAATTATTGCGAACCTTGATAACGTTGGATTCTCAAAAGCAAACAACCAAGGAATTCGACAAGCTGTTGGAGAATACATTTTACTTTTAAATCCGGATACGGTTGTTGAAGAAGAAACGTTGAAGAAAGTATGTGCCTTTATGGATGCGCATCCCGAGGCAGGAGGATTAGGTGTACACATGATTGACGGCAAAGGAAATTTCTTACCGGAGTCAAAGCGTGGACTTCCTACACCAGCTGTTGCCTTCTATAAAATTTTTGGATTCGCTGCCCTCTTCCCTACTTCCAAAACATTTGGAAAATATCATTTAGGATATTTAGACAAAAACAAAACGAATGAAGTGGATGTATTGTCGGGCGCTTTCATGCTGATGCGTAAAGAGACGCTTGACAAAACCGGATTACTCGACGAAGATTTTTTCATGTATGGTGAAGACATTGATTTAAGCTACCGCATTACCAAAGCAGGTTATAAAAATTATTACTTCGCCGATACTCGCATCATCCATTACAAAGGAGAGAGCACAAAAAAGAGCAGCGTGAATTATGTTTTTGTCTTTTACAAAGCGATGGTCATCTTTGCTCGCAAACACTTTGCTCCTGGAGGTGCTGCTTTATTTGCGTTTCTCATTAACATAGCGATCTGGTTGAGAGCTGGAATATCCATTGCACATCGTTTTCTTTCCAGAGTATGGTTGCCTTTGATAGATGGGTTATTCATTTATGGTGGAATGATAGCCATCAAAAATTACTGGTCCATCAATGCGCAAGTGGCTAGGTATCCACCTTTTTTTATGGAAGTGGTAGTGCCTATATACATTGGCGTATGGATTCTTAGCGCTTATCTTAATGGTGGGTACGACACTCCTATTCGCATTTCTCGCATGATACGCGGGATGTTAATGGGCACTGTTGTTATACTTGTAGGATATGCTTTGCTCCCTGAAGATTTAAGATTCTCGAGAGCACTTATTTTATTCGGAACGGCTTGGGCGAGTTTATCTATTGCAGCTACGCGTTTACTTTTACACTTAAGCGGACTCAAGAAATATCGATTCTCCGATAGCATCAAGAAAAGACTCATCATTGTTGGCGATGCGAAAGAGAGTCAGCGGGTGATCTCGTTAATTATGCTCAGTGGTAGCAATACAAATTTTATTGGGTACGTTGCTGAAAAAAGCAATTCACAAAAAGAGCAGCCCATCCATTCACATTACCTAGGGCATCCTGAAGAGCTAGTCGATTTAATTTCCATCTATGAAATCAATGAAATTATTTTTTGTGGAAAAAATCATTCGTCGGCCGACATCATTGGGCAAATGCTTCGGATTGGAAGAGATGAAATAGAAATAAAAATTGCACCACCTGAAAGCTTATTCATCATTGGCAGCAATTCCATTCATGAAAAGGGCGATTTATATTTTGTAGATGTACCTTCCATCAACAATCCGGTAAATCGAAGAAACAAAAGAATTTTTGATGTCGGGATGAGTATAGGATTATTGATTTTATCTCCCATTTTATTTTTGATTGTCGAAAATAAATTATCTTTCTTTAAAAATATCTTTCGTGTTCTTACCGGAAAAATATCATGGGTAGGAAGAGATCCGCAAAAAGATAAAATTTTTAAAGGATTAAAAATCGGTGTGCTTTCACCGGCGATGTTAGCTAAGAAAAATACCGATGATGCTGCAACGAGAGAAAGATTGAATGCACTTTACGCGAAAGATTTCAAGTTATATAATGATTTGAAGTTGGTGATGGGGAATATATTTTTGCTCGGTCGAGATTAGTACTTTCGAGTCAATTAAATATATACTTCGGATCAACTCTTTTTTACCGCTGAGGCTACGCTTTGCAAAATTTTCTCGCAAAGACACAAAGGCGCTAAGGCTGCGCTACGACAAATTTTCACGAAAGGCGTAAAGATTCCAAATATTTTCAGTCACAAAAAATCTTAGAAAATCATATTAAATCAGCGCAATCCGATAGCTATCGGATCTACGACCAATGAATCTTTATTTAGACGAAAGTCCTCTCAACCGAAGTGCAGTCAACACCTGTTTTGTTTCGGCAGGGAAATCACCTTTGAGCATCCAATCGTAGTAACTGGATTCTTTTTCGAAAACATCTTTTACAGTGCGGCCTTTGTGTTTGCCGAAGTTGAATACCTCTTCATTTTTTTCGTTGAAAATAATGCGTCCGGCTAAGTCCACA
>CAIXTT010000379.1 GCA_903922455.1 uncultured Bacteroidota bacterium
CTAAAAACTAAAAACTAAAAACTAACATCTACTTCAACTTCACTTCCTCCACCTGTATAACTTCTTTCGTTACACTGTTCGTGAGAATAGCAACTAAGTAAACATGATTCACCGCTACATCTGAAGGAATCAACGCTGTCGAGTAATTTTTTATGATTTCATCTCCGGCAGAAATTACTCCCAAATCTTCTCCTAACATTCCGTTGAATGATCCACGTAAAACATGATTGTGAACGTAAGTAGAGTCGTTAATGCTTCCATCTTTTTGCCATTTTACAATGCTGTCTTCGGAAAAATAAACTGCTAAATAAGCTCCATCGGCAATATCACTTACTACTTTTACTTTTACTTCTGCACTCATTGTATTATTTCCACTGTTATAACCAGGCGTAATTTCAAGCCCTGCTTTTGCAGCTGTATTAATCCATTGATCAATTTTACTTTCCCATCCTGCCCAATCAAAAACCAATTGGTCGTTAGTGCCCGGATTTAACATACGTTGCACCATTCCCTTTGGAAAAGGTTGTCCAATTACATTAAAGTCGGTCGCAATTTGAGTGGAAACAACATTTCTAAAATCATAGGTATAAAAAGGAGCATTGGGAGGATAGGGCGTCGCCCAAAAATCGGCGTGAACTGCTAGTACCACTAATCGGTCACCATAAATATCATGTAAACGTTTTCCTTCTCTATGAGCATTCGGACAAGCTTGACAGGTATGGCCCGTGAAGTCTTCTAATAAAACTTTTTGGTCGCCTATTATAGGAATGCTTCTCACACCGTACGGTCCTTCTATTTTATCACAAGCTGTTAGAACTGTGATGCCAAATAGGAGCAGTGTGAATTGTATTTTTTTCATGTTTTTATGCTGTTAACTCAAAGGTAAGGATAATTATTTTGGTTTTGCAATTAGAATCTACTGGAAACTGTAAGTGATAGTCCGTTGCTCGCAGGAACAAATCGACATACACCGCCTACACAAAGAAGTCCGGCGCGTTGACGTGCCCATGACAGACTAATGCGTGTTCCATCTTTTACGTAATTGATGCTTCCATTGTAATAATGAAACTGCTTTTTAGGGTCTTTATTGCCATAGTTCCATTCGTCGAAAGCGGTGAGGGTCCAGTGAGGAGCCATGTTAAATTCAACCAAAAACATTGCCCAGTTACCTCGATCTTGTTCAGTGGATAAATGCTCTACATCAAATCGAATACTATTAGTAGAACTAAATTTGTAGGTATATTCAATCACGCCGAGATGGGAGGTTACTTGCTTCTCATTTACTTTTCCTTCGATTTTTTCGCGGTCGTAAATTTGATAGAGGTAGCTTACAATTACTTTACTTTTCTTGGATATTTTTTTAGTCACTTCAAATGTTACTTCCTGATAATAACGATCATCGCCAACAGAGAAAAACTCAGAAGTATATCCTAATGTATCATCTAAATTCTGACGGTCGATATCGCTCACCGCGGCATAATTCATCATGAGGGTAGTTCCGTATTCTCCTCCAAGCGTCGACTTCGGTTTGAAGTTGTAGTAGATCTCAGACGATCCACCCATCTCACCCAACGACTGTGTTGCAAATGGATACAACGTGGCTAAACGATACGTTTGTTGGCGATTTACCGCTGGTAAATAATTTATCTGTAAACGAGTACCCGTAACACTACGGTCACTGCGATAATCCATGTTGGAAACACGTTTTCCACTCAAACGAATTCCTAATCCTTTTTGTGTGTAGGTTAAATTGGTGAATAAAGCTTCACCAGTATTGTAAGTAAATAAATTGGCTTGTGATGGATCGTTAATCTTATAAGCGTATTCAGCATCGAATGCAAGCTTTCCGTAGCGCAGATTGATTCTTCCTGCATAAGCACCCACATTTTCAGGGAGGATTAATGAAGGCTTATCGTCTTTTTGAAATTTACTTACGAAACTACCGCCAACGCCTATACGAAGTTTTGAATTTGCAAATTGTTCTATCGCATCGTTAATCTGAATTTCGCCATCAATTCCTCTTACCACATTTTCAGGGTAGGTGAAGAAATCTCTTTGTCTTCCAATTACGCCCTTAAAAGTAATTCCATTTCTGGGGCGCAATACTACTTTCAAACCATCTAAAGAATTATCCAATCCCAGATTAGGTTCCCAATAGGAGCGAAAAACCAATCCACTTCCAAACTGCTCATAAAAATTTCCCGCTGTTACGGTGATGAAATCATTTGAATAACTCACATAACGATTCGTAATTCCATTTCCTTTATA
>CAIXTT010000380.1 GCA_903922455.1 uncultured Bacteroidota bacterium
ATGGATAGTTTGGAAAGACGTGGTGAAATTTTAGCACCTGCACGCGACTTAAAATTGGATGATATGTTGTTTCGTTATGGAGCTCGTGTGAATTATGATTTACTGCAGGATTTGCTTTCTTCTCTAATTCCAGTGGTAACCGGCATGGTGGGCTCTCAGCCTAAGCAACAATTATTACCATGGTACTTTTTTCCGCTGATGAATCCTACTTCAAAACATCCTATCGTTAATAATTTGAATTCAATAAAAGGGCAGTTCGTTTCAAGTATTGATCCCATCGATGCTGTAGGAATTAAACATACCGTACTCTTAACTACCTCTCAATATAGTCGGATTTTACCTGCACCTGTGCGAGTGAGCTTAGGTATTATGCAGTTTAAACCTGATCCAAAAATGTTCCCTCAAAAGGATGTTCCCGTGGCTGTGTTGATGGAAGGAAGTTTTACATCATTGTATAAAAATCGGATACCACCCACAATAGCTGAAAATAAGGAAATTGACTTTATAGATTCTAGTGTTCAAACAAAAGTAATTGTTATTTCTGATGGAGATCTCATTCGAAATGATATTGTGAAAGGGGCTCCGGTAGCACTTGGATTCGATCGCTATACAAATACAACGTATGGCAATAAATCTTTCTTTTTAAATATCTTGGATTATTTCTGTGATGATTCAGGATTGATGTCAGTGCGAAGTAAAGAATTTCGTTTGAGAATGATCGATCCAGCAGTATTGGAAGCAGATACTGCTTTGTTAAAGTGGTTCAATGTAACTTTGCCAATTATCCTTTTAATTGTTTTCGGATTGATAAAATTTTATTTGCGTTTGCGTCGTTATACTTAGTTCTATGAAAAAAAATAAAACAGTATTGATCGTGTTTGTGTTGTTGGCCGTCGTTGCCTGCGGACTCTGGTATGTTGAATCTAATAAATCCATCAAAGGAGAGCTGAGAGATTTTGCTGTTACAGATACAAGCAGTATTGATAAGATTTTTTTAGCAGATAAAGAAGGACGAGCAGTAACTTTAGTACGTGAAGCGCCTAATCGTTGGATGGTAAACGGTAAATTTTTGGCTCGTGAAGATGGAGTTCAAAATCTTTTAGCTACCATTAAGAATGTGGAAGTACGTAGTCCAGTAGGAAAAAATCTTTATAATAACACCATGAAGTTGATGGCTTCAAAATCAGTGAAGATTGAAATCTATTCCAAAGGGGAGAATATTAAAACCTATTATGTAGGCCATCCTACCATGGATAATTTAGGTACATTTATGTACTTGGAAGGTAGTTCTGTTCCCTTCATCACTTTTATTCCTGGTTTTAATGGATTTCTTTCTACCCGGTATTTTGCTTCTGAACCTGAGTGGAGAGATAAGTCAATTTTTCGCTTTGATCCCCGTCGTATAGTTGATGTGGAAATAAACGACAGAGCTCGGCCCATTAGGGCTTTTAATTTAGCGCGGTTGGCAGACACCACTTACATCGTGAAAAAATTAATCGATGGTCAACCTATTAGTCCATTGGATATCAATAAGGTAAGAACATTCTTGAGCGCGTTTTCAGAAACTTATTTTGAAAGAATTGATAATGATATTAAGCAGGCTTCAAAAGACTCTATTTTTAAAGTAGGGCCATTTGGCATTGTGAAGGTAAAAATGGACAATGGCGGGGAGAAAAGTTTAGCTTGTTTCCGAAAGCCAGTAACACCCGGTTCTCGATTGCAAATAGATCATGAAGGCGAAGATTTACCGTTTGATTTGGATAAGTTTTATGCTGTTATGTCTGATGATACCTCTTTGCTGGTTTGTCAATATTTCCATTTTGATAGAATATTGAAAGATCCACGCAATTTTTTACCTGGAAAAGATGTAGTTCCAGCTCAGCAACGTTTTGAATAGCAATTTTTTTGCTTTTTGTTAATAAAGTGAGTAGTGTTGTAGCCATGTAGAACGGCTGCATCAACTATATTTGTTCATTCCTTTGCGTTAAAGGAGTTTAAGATAGAATATTCCTATGAAATTTATAGTAAACGCTGATACCTTATTGAAGCAATTGCAGCTCATTAGTGGGGCTCTTCAAAACAGCACTCCATTGCCTATCCTTGAGAATTTTCTTTTCGAATTAAGTCCGGATAGCCTGAAAGCATCGGCTTCTGATTTAGAAACTACCATGACTACCATTATCTCTGTGCAAAGCAAGGAAAGTGGAAAAGTAGCAGTGCCTGCTAAAATTTTATTGGATACATTGAAAACATTTGGTGCAGAACCACTGAATTTCAAAATTCAAAAAGATACATTTCATATTGAAATCAGTTCCGATAAAGGAAAGTATAAGTTGAGCGGATTGAATGGTGAAGATTTTCCAAAACTTCCAGCTATCGATAAGCCAAATACTATAGAGATGCCGTCTGATGTTTTATTAGCTGCAATCAATCATACTTTGTTTGCTACTGGAAACGATGAGTTGCGCCCTGTGATGACAGGTGTATTTTGTCAGTTTAGTAAAGAAGGTTCCATATTTGTAGCAACAGATGCACATCGTTTAGTGCGTTATCGTCGTAATGATATTCGTTCTTCAAAAGAGAGTTCGTTTATCATGCCTAAAAAACCATTAGCACTTTTGAAAGCTTCCATGGTAGGAACTACTACACAAGTAAAAATCGATTATAATGAAGCTAATGCATTTTTCACTTTTGATAATGTGAGTTTGATTTGTCGTTTGATTGATGGTCGTTATCCAAATTATGAAGCCGTTATTCCATTGGATAATCCAAATAAGATGGAAGTTGATCGCTTGAGTTTTTTAAATGCAATTCGTCGTGTGAGTATCTTCTCTAACAAAACTACACATCAAGTAAAATTCCGCATTGCAGGTAGCCAAGTGGAAATTTCTGCAGAAGATGTAGATTATGGAAATGATGCTGATGAGCGTTTGAGTTGTAGTTACGAGGGAAAAGACATTGAAATTGCTTTCAACGCTCGTTTTATTCAGGATATGCTTAGCAATATTGATTCTGGTAATGTGTTGTTAGAACTATCTCTTCCTAACCGCGCTGGATTACTTTCTTCACCCAAAGCAGAGTCAGATCCCAATGAGGATTTACTAATGTTGGTGATGCCGGTGATGGTGAACTAGAGGTTAGCTGTTAGATTTTAGACTTTAGATTTAATTGCGAAGATTCGCGATTTGATTATAAATAATATCCAACACATCTCTCGCAGATTTGTTGTCGCATAGCCTCGCGACTAGCACTTGTTCCGCAGAACTGCGGTAGCAAAGCCTCACGACCAACATCCAATGTCTAACATCTAATGTCTAGCAGCCAACAACCAACATCTATTTTTACGAAGAGTTGGGAATAAATTCCAGTCTTTCGTACCTTCGCATGAATGTCAGAGCCGAATCAACCTCTCCTAAAAGCCGATACCAGTGAAGAGCCTATAGTACTTGACCCGGAAGCCGAAAAGAAAGAAATTCTTAAACGCTATCGGGCGATTTTGCGCGCTTGTAAAGCGAATATGGATAAGGGCGATCGGAAGATGATTCGAAAAGCTTTCGATTTATCGCTCGAAGCGCATAAAGATATGCGCCGTAAAAGTGGAGAGCCTTATATTTTTCATCCCATAGCTGTAGCCATGATTATGGCAGAAGAAATTGGTTTGGGTGGAGTTTCTATCGTCTGTGCTTTGTTGCACGATGTAGTGGAAGACACTCAGTACAGATTAGAGGATATTGAAAAACTTTTTGATAAGAAGGTGGCTGGTATCGTTGATGGATTAACGAAAATTTCTGGAGTCTTCGATCACACTTCTTCTTTGCAAGCAGAGAATTTCAGGAAGATGTTACTTACGTTGAGTGACGATGTGCGAGTGATCTTAATTAAGATCGCCGATCGTTTGCATAACATGAGAACATTGGGTTCGATGCCCAAGGATAAACAGTTGAAGATCGCTTCTGAAACAGCGTATCTATATGCACCATTAGCACATCGTCTTGGACTCTATTCCATCAAAACGGAATTGGATGATCTCTCTCTGAAATATACCGAGCCCGAAGTTTTTAAATCGATTGCACTTAAATTGCAAGAGAGTAAAAAGGAGAGAGAAAAATTTATTCTAGATTTTACAAAACCCATCAAGACTGAACTTGATAAGGAAGGATATAAATACGAGATAAAAGGTCGACCGAAGTCCATAAATTCGATTTGGACCAAGATGAAAAAGCAAGAAGTGAGCTTTGAAGAAGTGTATGATTTGTTTGCTATTCGCATCATCATTGATTCACCTCTTGATACAGAGAAAGCCGATTGCTGGAAAGTTTATTCCATCGTTACCGATCATTTTACGCCTAACCCCGATCGCCTTCGTGATTGGATCAGTACACCGAAAGCAAATGGATATGAAAGTTTGCATACTACGGTGATGAGCAAGGAAGGAAAGTGGGTGGAAGTACAAATTCGTAGTCGACGTATGGATGAAATTGCTGAGAAAGGTTATGCCGCGCATTGGAAGTATAAAGAGAAGACAACAGAGAGCGCATTGGATGAATGGATCTCTCGCATTCGTGAATTGCTAGAAAGTCCTGAGTCGAATGCACTGGATTTTATTGATGATTTTAAGTTGAATTTATTTGCTGATGAAATTTTTGTTTTTACTCCAAAAGGTGAAATAAAAACATTGCCAGTAGGAAGTACCGCGCTCGATTTTGCATTTGAGATCCACTCCGACATTGGTGAAAAATGCATCGGAGCTAAAATAAATCACCGACTCGTTCCGCTGAGTTGTAAGTTAAACAGTGGTGATCAAATTGAAATTTTAACTTCGTCTAAACAACATCCAAAAGACGATTGGTTGTCGAACGTAGTTACAGCAAAGGCAAAGTCTAAAATCAAAGCTGCTTTAAAAGAGGAGAGAAGAAAATTAGCGGAAGATGGAAAGGAAATTTTCGAGCGAAAGTTGAAGAGCTTGAAGATGCATAACAAACATTATAATGTGAACGAGCTTTTGATATTTTATAAAGTCTCCAACCTTACCGATTTCTATCACCGAATTGGTCTTGGAGCGATCGACCTGAAAAATCTCCGCGATTTCTTTGATAAGAAAGAAGCTGCTACTACGAAAGTACCCGAGCAAACGGATAAGCAAAAGTTCGATGATTTAGTAAAAGGGATTCGTGGGAATAGTGATATGCTTGTGATCGGAGAGGGAATTGATAAAATTGATTATAAATTATCGCCTTGTTGTAATCCAATTCCTGGTGATGAAGTGTTTGGATTTATTACCATCAATGAAGGAATAAATATTCATCGAACAAATTGCCCGAACGCCATTCAACTGATGTCGAATTACGCGTATCGCATTGTAAAAGCACGCTGGTTCGGTCAACAACAAATTGCATTCCTAGTGGGAATTAAAATCACGGGAATGGACGATAGAGGTGTAGTGAGCAATATTTCAAAAGTGATCTCTTCTGAATTAAACATCAACATGCGTTCAATTAATATTGAAAGCACCGACGGATTATTTGAAGGAATCATCATGCTATTTGTTCACGATACAGAGCATCTTAAAACATTAATGAAAAAATTGGCAAAGGTTCCTGGAATTTTAGCCGTAACTCGAATTGATACCACGAAATGAGTAAGTCGACTAAAGCCGCGTCCATTCAAGATGAAATTTTTGAGAAGGTGCAAAAAGTATTTACCGATTACCTCGAGCGCGAAGGATTAAGAAAAACACCTGAACGTTTTACAATCTTACGTGAAATCTATTCCATGGATGAACATTTCGATATTGATTCTCTTTTCTTGCAGATGAAAGCGAAAAAATTTGTGGTGAGTCGCGCTACTTTATACAATACAATCGACCATCTTTTAGTTTGTGATTTGGTAACAAAGCATCAGTTCGGGAAAAACCTAGCGCTCTTCGAAAAGTCGTATACTTACAAACAACACGACCATCTTATCTGCCTCGATTGCGATAAAGTTTTGGAGTTCTGTGACCCACGTATTCAACAAATTCAGACAATGATGGGGGATATACTTGATTTTCAAGTAACTCACCATAGTTTAAATCTGTTTGGGAAGTGTAGAAAGCTTTTAGAGAATAAGAATTGTGAGCATCAAACAAAGAAAAAACAGATAACTTTGACCTGATTTTTAACAAAACAAAATATGGACTTCGAATATAAAATCACAGACAAAGTATCCTACTCGCTCATCAGCCTGAAGGGCAACCTGATTGAAAAGAATCAAGCGAATGAATTAATGGACGAAATCAATCAAATCTCCGAAAAAGATGGATCGAATTTCATTATTAATTTATCCGATTTTAAATATATGAACAGTACCGGCTTGAACGTCTTGTTAGGAATTTTAGCTACAGCACGTAAATCAGGTGGAGAAGCCGTAATCTGTACCGTTCCTGAAAAAATTAAAACGCTCTTGGTAATTACCAAGTTGATAAATGTGTTTTCTGTTGTCGACAATGAAGAGTTGGCTGTGAAAGCATTGAATAATTAAAATTAAATAAACGTAGGTGTGCTTCTCGTTGAAGTGAAAACCTTTTATTGTTAGTACTATGAAAGCGGATGTATTGTTAGGCCTTCAGTGGGGCGATGAGGGTAAGGGAAAAGTAGTGGATGTGCTCACTCCACGATATGATGTTATAGCACGATTTCAGGGTGGACCTAATGCGGGACATACGTTGGAATTTGAAGGGATAAAACATGTATTGCATACCATTCCATCTGGAATATTTCATCCTACAAAAACAAATGTGATCGGAAATGGAGTGGTGATTGATCCTGTGGTTTTTAAAAAGGAAATTGATGCATTGCTAAAGTTAGGTGTGGATGTAAAGAAGAATCTATATATTTCTCGTAAAGCGCATATTATTTTACCGACACATCGTTTGCTTGACGCAGCTTCTGAAGCATCGAAAGGCACTTCGAAAATTGGATCTACCTTAAAAGGAATTGGTCCAACTTATATGGATAAAACCGGAAGAAACGGTTTGCGTATTGGTGATTTGGAACACACCGATTTTAAGTCTTTGTATGATACTTTAGTTGCTAAACACACGGAGTTGTTAGGCCATTATAATTATAACTATAATTTAAGTGAATTAGAGCCTGCATTTTTTGAAGGTGTTGAAGCCATCAAGCAATTAACGTTGATTGATAGTGAATATGTGCTCAATAATTATTTGGCAAATAATAAGGCCATCTTAGCAGAAGGTGCACAAGGATCATTGCTGGATATTGATTTTGGTTCGTATCCTTTTGTTACTTCATCGCACACGGTAACTGCTGGAACTTGTATAGGTCTTGGATTAGCTCCTGGAAAAATAGGTGAGGTGTATGGTATCTTTAAAGCGTATTGTACACGTGTAGGCAGCGGACCTTTTCCTACCGAGTTGGAAGATTCCACTGGCGAAACGTTACGGAAGAATGGAAATGAATTTGGATCTACGACAGGTCGTCCACGTCGTTGTGGATGGTTGGATTTGCCAGCGTTGAAATATGCCATCATGTTGAACGGTGTTACACAGTTAATCATGATGAAATCGGATGTGCTAAGTGGATTTGATACCATTAAAGTTTGTACGCACTACAAATACAAAGGAAAAAAGATTGAACACGTTCCTTATGATGTAGTCAACGAAAAAATTGAGCCTATTTACGATGAACTTCCAGGATGGAAGGAAGACTTGATGAAAGTAAGTGATTTCGATCAACTCCCTGCTGCCTTGATGCAATATGTAGATTATATCGAGCAAGCTACTGGACTTCCAATCACGATCATTTCCGTTGGACCAGACCGTAAACAAACGTTGATGCGTAAAGAAGTTGCTTTTTAATTTGTAACTTAAAGGTTGATTTTTTTAGATGGATGTGTTCAATAGATGATAGCTATCGCAAAAATAAATTTCAAATCGAATAGATAATTTCTTCTTACCCTATTGAATAATTCTTCTGACATGATGAAAAAAAATAATTTACTGCTTCGAAGGAATAGCGGTAAACTATTTTTGTTTTTACTGTTTTTTGGATGGAATATTAATTCATCTTTTGCGCAACAAGCGAAGCAAATTGAAATTGTTCAAGCCGGCAGTTTAGAAGGTGTAAAAATTGATGGCATCGAAGTACGCCGATTAGTAGGCGATGTAATTTTCAAACAGGAAAACACGTATATGTATTGTGACAGTGCTTTGTTTTACGAAAGCACGAATAGTATTGATGCGTATGGCACAATTCGTATCGAAGGTCCAAGCGCAAAATTATATGGAGATTTTGTCCATTATGACGGCAATACCAAAAATGCCGATGTGACGGGTAAAGTAGTTCGCATGACGGATGGGAAAATGGAATTAACCACCACGGCTATGCAATACGATACGGAGAATGATGTTGGGAACTATCAAGTAGGAGGGAAGGTTGTTGATAAAGACAATGTGCTCACCAGTAAAAAAGGATACTATTATTCGAAAGATAGAATGGTGTTTTTTAAAGATAGTGTGGTGCTTACGAATCCTAAATACAAAATGTTTAGTGATACATTAAAATATCATACACCATCGTCTACCACCTATTTCTTTGGTCCGTCGCATATATACAGTACGGGTACCGATAGCGCTCATATCTACTGCGAGAATGGATGGTACAATACTAAAACTGAGAAATCGAGATTTAGCAAGAATGCCTATATTGAATCGAAGGAAAATAGATTGAGTGGCGACAGTATCTTGTATGATCGTGTTGAAAAAATTGGGATAGCTTATAATAATGTCCAGCTTGTCGATACCAATCAAAAAGTTATTATCAGTGGTGATTATGCATGGCTCAATGAAATTACTGGAATCTCATTCGTGACTGGAAATGGTTTGCTCACCAAAGCTTTTGAAGTAGATTCACTTTACATGCATGCCGATACCCTATATGCGAAGCAAGATACCGCTACCGAACAAAAAACGTACTTCGCCTACCATCATGTTCGTATTTTTAAAACCGATTTGCAAGGGCAATGCGATTCTTTGGTTTACAGTACTGTTGATTCAACGATTTGGTTTTATATGAATCCTATTTTATGGAGCAACAACAATCAACTTACTGCCGATAAAATATCATTGTTGTTAGTGGGAAGTGAAATCAAGAGAATGAATTTATATTCCCATTCATTTATTGCAGGCTTCGAAGATTCTTTGCGTTTCAACCAAATTAAAGGGCGAGAAATGATCGGCTATTTTGTAGATAATAAATTAAGCACGATAGACGTGACCGGAAACGGTCAATCGATATACTACATCCGTAACAAAAAGCAACAAATTACAGGTGTTAATCAAGCCGATTGTAGTAATATGCTCATTCGCATCAAAGAAAATAAAGTCAGCAAAATTTCACTCATCAACAAAGCCGATGCCACCCTTTTTCCAGTAAAAGAAACCGATCCCGCTCAAATGCGACTAAAAGATTTTAAATGGAAAGGTCACTTACAGCCACTAACAAAAGCCGATGTGTTTTTGTGGATTGGTGTAGAGTAATATTGAACACGGATGACGCAATCTTTCGCTGAAGCTTCAAATTGTAAAACGGATAAATCGGATTTTCACGGATTTGCTTAGTCGCGGATTTTTATAATTTCTAAATTAGTAAAATTAGACCGTTGCTGCCGTTGCTAAACGTTGCGTTCGCTGCGTTTAAATTGGATTTTTAACAGTGTATTAAGCATTAAAGCAATCGAGCATCGAGTTTCGAGCATCGAGAATCGAGCATCACCCTCCCCCAAACACCTTCTTCAAAATTTCAGAAATTCTCGCTTCCGGATTTTTTCTAATTTTTAACTCTTCACCAGCAACCATGATGAATAATCCTTCAATTGCTTTTTCAGTTACAAAATCATCTAAATTAGGATTTACTTTTTTTACGAGTGGAACTTTATTGTAAGTGCTAAAAAGAGGATTCCAATACTTCGTCACATTTACTTTTTTCATCGACGCGGCTATGATGGGTCTAAATTCTTTTACAAGTTGAGCCGTGGTTGCTTTGCGTAAATATTGCGTGGCTTCGTCGTCTTTTCCTTTTAAAATAGTGAGTCCATCGTTGATGGTCATGGAAGTGATGGCGGCCATAAAAATGGGAGCGGCTTTTTTTGCTGCATCTTCAGCGGCTCTGTTTAATTGTTTTTCAAATGCAGCGACTTGCTTTTTCATGCCCATTCTTTCGAGTGTGGTTTTCATGTCGCGAGCATCACTTGGAAAAGGAATGCGTATTAAATTGTTTTTATAAAACCCATCTAACCTCGAAACTTGTGAACTTGCATTTTTGGTTCCAACGTTTAAGGCTTCTTTGAGTCCGGCTGTAATGTCAGCGTTGGATAGACCATTTCCTAAATTACCATTAACAGCATTGTTTACTGTATTAAGAACGTTGTTGATGTTGATTTGACTTTTGCAGGATGCGCTCGAGATGATAAAAATGAGCAGAAGGATTTTTTTCATAAGTATGAATTTTTTGTCGCCACGATCCAAATATACTGCCAATTGACTAATAATGAAATTTGAAGTCATGTTCTCTTCATCATTTGAAATGAATGAGATGCTATTGTACTGATGTATATTGTTCCAAATAGTAACTTCAAGATAGCTACAATGTTTACTTTCGCCATAAATATTTTAGTGAAATAAAGATGTCAACCGTAAGAGCAGAAATTATAACAATCGGAGATGAGATTCTCATCGGACAAATTGTTGATACCAATTCGGCATGGATGGGAAAGCAGTTGAGTGATATTGGAATTCAAGTACATCAAATCACTTCCGTTTCCGATTCTCGTGAGCATATTTTAATAGCACTCAAGGAAGCTTCTCAGCGAGCATCCGTGGTTTTGATTACGGGCGGATTGGGTCCAACCAAGGACGATGTGACGAAGGTGACGCTCAGTGAATATTTCAATGCTCCATTGGTTTTTAATGATGAAGTTTTTTTGGATGTAGAGCGATTATTCAAAATGAGAGGGCGGGATGTATCCGCAATCAATCGCAAGCAAGCAGAAATTGTTTCGAATTGTACTCCTTTACGGAATGAAGTGGGCACCGCTCCTGGAATGTGGTTCGATGAGAATAATGTGATTTATGTGTCGATGCCCGGAGTGCCCTATGAGATGAAACACCTCATGAAAAACCATGTTTTGCCACGACTAAAACTGCGGTTTATAACTCCAATCATTTTGCATCGATCCATTTTGACGCAGGGAATTGGGGAGACAATATTGGCTGAAATGATTGAAACTTTTGAAAGCAACTTGCCTGCTCACTTCAAGCTTGCTTATTTGCCCGGAGCCGGTATGGTGCGTCTGCGCTTGAGTGCTACTGGAGTAAATGAAGATGAAATAAAAGCGGAGATGGACCAACTCGTATCCGACTTAGATCTTCTAGTAGCTGATTTCCGATTTGGTTTCGATGATGAAACCATACAGGAAGTGTTAGGGAAATTGCTGTCTGATAAAAAGCTTACTATTTCGACTGCCGAAAGTTGCACCGGTGGACATATCGCCCATCAACTTACTTCTGTACCTGGATCTTCGTCGTGGTACATGGGTTCTACAATTACTTATTCATACCAAAGTAAGACTGAGATGTTGGGAATTTCTGAAACATTGATGTTGGAGCATGGAGCTGTGAGTGAAGAAGTAGTCACCGCCATGGTTGAAAATGTAAAACGAATCATGAAAACGGATTGTGCCGTGGCCACTTCCGGTATCGCTGGTCCTGGAGGCGGAACTGCCGACAAGCCGGTAGGAACCGTATGGATTGGCATCGCTTTACCTGGAAAAGTATTTGCAAAGAAAGTTTTATTGGGAGATAATCGGCTAAGAACCATACAAGTAGCTTCAGAAACCGCTTTAAATATGCTTCGTAAAGCAATTATTGCTTCCGACTTGTAATCCTTAGAAATTTATGTATCTTTGCCCTCCCAATACGAATAGTTATGTCGAAGATTTGCGATCTTACAGGAAAACACTCCATCTCAGGAAACAACGTTAGTC
>CAIXTT010000381.1 GCA_903922455.1 uncultured Bacteroidota bacterium
CATAGCTATTAAATAACTGTACCGCTTCATTAAATTTTTGACGCTCCACGGCGATACGATTTTCTGTTCCTTCCAATTGCGATTGCAACTCTAAGAAATTTTGATTCGCTTTCAATTGTGGATATTGTTCAACCACCACCATCAATCGACCTAAAGCAGATCCCAACTGACCTTGCGCTTCTTGGAACTTAGTCATTTGTTCGGTAGTTAAATTTTTAGGATCAATCTTCACTTGAGTTGCGTTGGCTCTTGCTTCAATGACAGCAGTTAATGTCGATTTCTCAAAATCAGCAGCTTCTTTTACGGTGTTTACTAAGTTCGGGATGAGATCAAGTCGACGCTGGTAAACATTTTCTACCTGCGACCAAGATGTTTGCACTTGAACATCGCGATCTACTAAATCATTATATGTGCCTACGAAAAATTGGTAGATTACAAACGCGATTACGGATATCACTCCAACTACAATTAGTGTTTTTTTCATGGTTTTAAGGTTTAGGGCAAAATTACTCAGTTAAACGAAGATGTTGTAAATATATTTAATTGTGTTGAATTAAAAATAATTTTAAAGTTAAGACCACCTGAATCTCAAGTAATTGATTTTAAAGCCCTTTTTCAGGAAAATTTGCTCATACGTGGTTTGGATACTAGTATCAAAATTTTCGGGGGTGTCAACATACAAATCCTTGGTACATATCTCCAGTTTTCCCTGCTCTTGCTCTAACATTTCTAAAGTGTATTCAAAGAGTCCGATATTGTCGGTTTTTAGATGCAAAATCCCATCTTTCCCCAACAATTCTCGGTACATCTTTAAAAACTTTGGGTTGGTAATTCTTCTGTTTTCTCTCGACACTTGAGGCTGTGGATCAGGGAATGTTACCCAAATCTCACGAATTTCTCGGGGTGCGAAAAATTGGGGCAACCACTCAATATGAGTACGCAAAAAGGCAGCATGCAGGATGTTTTCTTCATTGATGGTTTTGGCACCTCTCCATAAACGGGCGCCCTTAATATCGATGCCGATGAAATTGCGATCGGTAAAATGTTGGGCTAGACTTACGGTATACTCTCCTCTTCCACAACCCAATTCAACCACAATGGGATGCTCGTTATGAAATACTTTTTCATTCCAATTGCCGCAAAGACCATGATCTGTGCTTAATAATGGAAACGGATATTGAAAAGTCCGCTCAAATGTTTCTAACTCACTAAATCGCCGAAGTTTATGCTTTGCCATTACGAATTCACTTTTTTCTATCGTCTGCGAAAGTAATTCATATTTAGAAGTGGCAAAGAAGTATTTTTGAAGGTTGAAAAAAACGAATCCACATATTCTCTATTCCATTCTCGATTGGGGGCTCGGACATGCAACCCGCAGCATCCCGATTATTGAGGAACTTTTGTTGCAAGGGGCTCGAATTACATTATGCGGAGAAGGCTCCACTGGACATTTGATTCAATCGGTATTTCCTCAGCTTCCATTCTATACGGTTCATGGTATTCAAGTGAAGTACCCTACCAGAATTCCAATGTCGGTGTCGATGTTTTTACAATCACCTAAAATTTCCTTGGCTATAAATAGCGAACATCAGCAAATCAAAAAGTTGGTGAAAGAATTACAAGTGGATGCAATCATCAGTGACAATCGGTATGGGGCTTTTGCAGATGGGATTCCGAGTGTGATCATTACCCATCAACTCAATTTGCAAACACCCAAAAATAAAGAATGGCTGCGACCCATCATCAACAAAATAAATCATCATTACCTCGCTACCTTTGATGAAATATGGGTGCCAGATTCTGCTGGAGAAAATAATTTAACAGGTTCTTTATCTCATGATTTATCGACCATCCAAAAATTAAATCCAAAATTTATTGGATCCTTATCTCGCTTTGCATCACTTTCTATACAAGGTAAATATAAAAATTACGATGCCATCGTTGTTTTATCGGGACCTGAACCACAGCGAAGTCATTTCGAAAAAATCATCTACCAGCAATTAAAGGATCTTCCGATCACTGCAATTATAGCAAAAGGAACACCGCAACATCCGATTCAAGAGCAGCGCGGAAATTGTTTTTTCACATCACATATTTCTACAGATGAAATGTTGTTTCATTACACGAATTGCAAATACATCATCAGCCGAAGCGGACATTCTACTTTGATGGATTTATGCGCTGTAAAAAAATCGGCGATCTGTATTCCTACACCTGGACAAACGGAGCAAGAATTTTTGGCAGATTTACATGCTAGGAATAAACACATCGTTGCTTTTGACCAAGATAATGTCGATTTAAAAAGAGGAATGGAAATGTTGGAACAGTGCACACCATTTGATCTATTTGTGAATCAGGAGTTCAAGCCGACTATCAAAAATTTCTTGGATCGAATCTAGCAACAAACTTTTCACTACTTTTACCATTAGTGATGGTTTCCTGCCTAACAACAGGAATGAAAAGGGAATGCCGTGCAATCCGGCAACAGTCCCCGCTGCTGTAAACAGTTTCGCATGTAAATGCACATCAAAACGTAACCACTGTTCAATATGAATGGGAAGGAGTTTTGATTAATCTGTGAGTCAGAAGACCTGCCAACATTATTGCCATGGTTGAACCTTCGGAGGAAAGGATGATGAGCGTTGATGTATAGGATTTATTGTCCTATACGCTATTGAGTATTCAATCGTGGTTTCTTGTGAACATTAATTTAAAAACCATGATAAAAAAAATCGTATTCTGTATTTGCTCGCTGAGCATCCTTGTATTTACTTCTTGCGAGAAGGATAAACTTCAAGAAAACACACCTCCTCCTAATAATTTGAATGGAGTATTTGTAGTAAATGAAGGCGCCTTTCTTGCGGGCAATGCATCCATCTCTTTCTTCTCTTCCGACTCTGCATACAGCAACGGCGATCTATTTCAAATTGTAAATGGATTTCCAGTTGGCGATTTATTGCAATCGATGAGCATCTATAATGGAAAAGCCTATCTCTGCGTAAACAATTCACAAAAAGTGGAAGTAGTATCGATGGTCGACTTTAAAAAGACGGCTACTATTTATGGAATTAATAGTCCTCGATTTTTCACTGCGCAAAGTAACTACGGATACATTAGTGATTGGAACTCCAATCAAGTATTCAAAATCAATTTGAATTCAAACACCATTGTCGATAGTGTTTTGTGTGGATTGGGTCCCGAGGAAATGTTGATTGCCAATAACCAACTCTTCGTTTGCAACAGCGGCGGATTTGTTGATGATAGCAGTGTGACTGTCGTTAATCTTAGCACTTTTAATGTGGCTACCACAATAACATCGGGCGTTAATCCTTCTTCCATTCGCAAAGACAATAATGGAAATGTTTGGGTGCTTTGCAGAGGCAGTTTAGGTGCTGACTTCACACCAACTCCTGATGATCCTGGAGGAAAATTGATGAAAATCAATCCAACTTCATTAGCTACCGAATGGTTTGCCGATTTCAACTACGACCAACATCCGCTCAAACTAAACACTAACGCCGGCGGCACTACGCTGTATTTCTTATTCGGGAATAGTGCGTATACTGGAACGGTTTATAAAATGGATGCAAGCAGCACTGTAATCCCTAGTACGCCGTATATTAATCGAGAATTTTATGCATTAGGCATTCATCCTACAGATGAAAGCATTTATGGTGGAAAAGCGAGTTTCAGCAGCAATTCGCATATGTTGCATTATACTTTTGGGGGCGTGTTGATTGATTCATCAACAGTAGGAATTGGACCGAGTAGTTTTGTTTTCAACTAAAGATTGGAATTTTCAACGCTAGAGAACACTGGAGAGCACAAGAGAATACAAGAGAATACTTGAGAATACTTGAGAATTCTGAAATGCAAAACTTAGTGCACTTAGTGTCCTCTAGTGCCTTTAGTGTTGAAAAGAGCTATTCATGTTGAAAAAACTATTTATTCAGAATAAGTTCATTCGAAAAAACTACGTTACTCTTATGATTTGCACGATCGCGGATATAAAATTCGAAGCGACCGATGTTATCTAATAAAATTAAAGCACTCGTATAATCCATTCGATACGTTACGGTAGCTTCAATGCTCTTGCTATTTCCAGCGGGTTCGATGTATTGCATGCGCTGATTGAATTTTACTTGCACACTATCAAAATAAACAAGCGTATCACAAGTGGGAGTTACTTCTACTACTTGCAACCATAAATTTTTCTTTCTAAATCCAGCTCCGTCTTTCACTTCATAAGCAATGTACAAATTGGCATTATCGGCACCGCAGCTATTATCAAATTCATTGTCGGCTAAACCAATATCACCATCGCCATCTCTAATGGTAAATATAAAATCGATTGCTGTATCTTTTCCGGTGGTGCCGATGTAATTCTCAAAACGATCAAACTTAATTTCGGGAATAGGACTAAACGATTCCTCTTTTCCACAAGAAGCTAAGAGTGCCACTACAGCGAATAAAAGTAAAATTCTGGATTGCATGATACGAAGTTATGAAATTGGGTGCAAACAAGCAACATTTTAAGGATTAGGCAAGTATATTAACTCTGAACGCGATTTTGGGTCTAATATTTCATCGGCTAACTCCCGAATCTCGGTACTCGTAATTCTATTAATTCGGTCATTCACATCCTTTAGGGTAACAATTTTCCCAAGATTTAGCTGACTCTTCGCTAAGGATAACAATACACTCAATCTATTCTCTTGTCCAAGCTGTATTTGCCCAATCAATTGCTCTTTGTATTGTTTAAAAACTGTATCACTTAATTTCTTATTAGTTAATACATCCAACTCCTTCTCGAGTAATTTTCGGGTTTTCTCAAAATGTTTTTCATCGGTAGCAAAGTAAATATGAAACACTCCAGTATCGGTATAGGAATGAAATCCCGATTCTATGGTATAGGTGAATCCATGTTTTTCGCGTATGTTGAGATTCAATCGAGAATTCATCCCAGGTCCACCCAATAAATTATTGAAAAGGATTAAGGTAAACCTTCTTGGATCCTTTACACCCAAAGCAGGTCTGCCCATGATATAATGCACTTGACTAATACTCTTCTTTTCGGAG
>CAIXTT010000382.1 GCA_903922455.1 uncultured Bacteroidota bacterium
AGACATCGTCTGCAATTAATTCAGATGTAGCTGATTTTGAAACCAATTATTCTATCTCATATTCAGACTTTGTACTTAAAAGCCAAATATAGTCCTCTGGAGGAATGGTTAATTTTAATTGATAAATCTGGGAATCTAGCTACACATACCTATCTAAATCGTCAGCATTAAGTTTACCAAACATGTAGTCTAGAGCTGATGAGTGTGCACAAGAAAAAATAACGAATCGCCGAGACAATGAACCTCGAAAACAAAAACGATTTCGAGTGGGTGATTATAGAAATTTCGTAATAGTTCGAAATAGACTCGAAATTGTTAAAGAAGATTATTGCCCGGGTCTAAAAACAGTTGTGAAGTGAGGACTTTGATAGCAGAAACTCCGATTAATAAAGTAGATGCATCTTTTCTTTCTTTCGCCATACCGCCTGATTCTGATATTCAACAAAATAAATAAGCAAGTCAGCTTGATTGGCATATTTTGTGAAAAATATTTTTTTATCCGCCTGATTCGGATACTTCACAAAAAACCAAAGACCATTATTTTTACCAGCTTGATTTTCATATTTTACTTTGTACGCTAAAAGGTCTGCTTTATTGGGATAATCCACCACAAATACTTTTACATCAGCTTGGTTTGCATATTGAACGGAAAACATTTTTTGCCCATAAGAATCGAGGCATAATAGCAGTAAGATAATCGTTATCGCAAATTTCATAAACAGTCAGTTTTTATAGTAAAAATTATCGCTAAGATAGTTGTTATTTTACATCATTCATAACGTTGTTAAAATGGAAAAAAATGAGCTAAAATCAGGGGGCAATCGGTTTGTGTTTTTTCATTTTAGTAAAAAACCCCCAACACCTTGACCACTCTTGCATGAAGTAAGGATGCATGGTTCTCTATTTTGTTCGTTTCTAAAATTTAAACGGAGTGAAGTGAAGAGTCTTCTTTTTTTAATAAATTAAACTTTTATTTCAGCAAATTCCGCCTTACTTTAGCCTTGTTCATTCAATGGCAAAGTAGTGGATATTATTTTTGCTGTAGCAATGAATATAAAATTAGAAATTAGTTGATGGAATGAAGCGCAGGTTTAATCAATCAGGTTTTGTTATCATCACTCTTTAATTAAAGAAACAATTATTAAAAGTTAACTATCGAAATGAAAAAAGCAGAAAAGCTTGTTAAGAAGTTTGATCTTCGCCCGCATCCTGAAGGAGGATGGTATAAGCAAACGTATAAAAGCAGTTTGACGGTTACATCAAATGAATTACCCCAGCAGTTTAATGGCGAAAGGTCGTTCGCTACTTCTATTTATTTTTTATTAGAGGAAGGTGATTATTCTTCTTTTCATCGCATAAAAAGTGATGAGTGCTGGCATTTTTATAGTGGCGATCCTATTTTAGTGTATGTTATTTCAGAAAATGGATCTTTGGAAATAATAACGTTAGGATCTGATTTTGAAAACGGCGAATTGTTTCAATATGTTGTTGCTGCCAATTGTTGGTTTGCATCTCGTCCTGCGCGAGGAAGTGAATATTGTTTTGTTGGATGTACTGTTTCACCTGGGTTTGAGTTTGATGATTTCGAATTGGCTAATGTTGATGCGCTTTCTAGTCTATATCCTAATCATCGTGAACTGATAGCGGAGTTGTGCAGGCATTGATTTTACATGCATCGAGGCATCGAAATACATCCTGCTTATTCCCAAAGACCAATGCTTATAACAGTTTCAATAATGAAAAAATGGACCTGCTTAAATCAACTAAAATAGCACGTATAGTGAATGGAAGTGTGATTTACTAATAGGCCATTAAGAAAATTTAATTACAAAACCCATAACCAAGTCTTATAAGAAAATTGCACTTGCTAGTTGATCTTGTAAATTGTAAAATGAAGCAACTAAACGCTAATCCCGTACGCAACGCACCGAAAAACCGTTTCTCTTATTGTTGTTGTTTCGGTTTACATTGCCATTGTTGTAGTTCATGTTACGGTTCCAGGCATCGGTAGTTGTGTTCTGCGTAGAAGACCAACAGTCGATTCTTCTGAGGTCGTGTTTATTTAATATCTGGAAGGATCAAAAAATTCTTTACGGCTAAATTTTAGTACTTTTATCTCAAAATTCAATAAACCGTATATGTCTAAAAATCTACTACTACTGCTATTTGTTTGCAATATTTCTTTGGGACAATTCACCAGCAACTCTGCTTTAAATGAAGTAATACAAGATCAAGCAGGATCAGAACAAGCTACACCATTAATTTCTTCGAGAGATGACGGCGGTGCTTATATTTCTTGGTTTG
>CAIXTT010000383.1 GCA_903922455.1 uncultured Bacteroidota bacterium
CGAACCATGGTCGACTTCACTTCCTTTTCAGCCACAAAATCATTATTCACGATCACGATAGAAGCCTCCGTCGAATAAATATAGGCAGTATAAATTGGATTGGCCAAAAAGCTAAGGGAGCCAGCCGTTCCTTCTTCAATCTTCGAAAGTCGAGAAACTTTTTCGGCCGAATTTCCTTCTACGGTTCCTTGGAGAAGTTCTGCGATTTGTTGTGCGGTAAATTCCATAACAGCCTGCAAATTTACGAATTAATTGTTGAGTTCATCCCTTCCATTTGGATTATATCAACCCAAATTATGCAAGATCAAAATAGGGGATCAAGGGAGCGGAATGAGCTCTTGTAGCACACAAATGTAATGCTTCTGAATGGGCATAGAAAGAACGGCAACATCCATTTGGTCACTCGCTGCAATAAGTTCAGCAAGAGTGCCATCACGATATAAAATTTGAATCGGTTCACCCGTAGGATCATAAGCCGAGTTGGTGATAGATCCACTGAACGCGAAATATTCTGATTCCTTTTTGCTAATCTTAAATTGATCCACCGCGCGTTGCTGATATTCTTCGAGATCAGTAGGTGAAATCGGATCTTTTCGCA
This sequence comes from uncultured Bacteroidota bacterium, assembly GCA_903922455.1. Classification (GTDB taxonomy): domain Bacteria; phylum Bacteroidota; class Bacteroidia; order AKYH767-A; family OLB10; genus JAJTFW01. The sequence goes on from CAIXTT010000383.1 coordinate 599, forward strand.
ATCTGATTTTATACAAATCTCTATTAACCATGCCTTTGCAAAGTCGACTTAACACCACATCCGAATGCTCAGCCCATACTTTAATGGAAGTGAAAACATCGTAATCATCCAAGTTTGCGTACATTCCCAGTAAATCGGGGTTCGATTCTAGGTTCTTCGCCGTCACTTTATTCTTCAAAAAATAATGCAAGGAAGGTGTGGCGAATAGGGTTTGTCCATCCGTAATCAATTCTCGAGCACGCATTAATATGTTGACTAGTAGTTGTTCTGCAGCCAATACGGTTTTATGCAAATATACCTGCCAATACATAAGTCGGCGAGCGAGAATAAATTTCTCAATAGAATAAACACCTTTCTCTTCCACCACCAATCGGTCATTGTGCACATCCAACATTTTTATAATACGTTGGGCGCCAATGGTTCCTTCCAGAACACCGGTATAAAAACTATCGCGGTTTAAATAATCCAATCGGTCCATATCTAACTGACTGGAAATCATTTGATGTAGAAACTTTTTAGCATAAGTTCCTTTAAAAATTTCGATCGCCATTGTGAGTTGCCCATCAAACTCCTCATTCAGCTTTTCCATGAACAGGAGCGAAACTTTCTCATGTTTAATTCCCGAAATGAGGCTATGCTCGAGGGCATGTGAAAAGGGACTATGTCCAATATCGTGAAGCAAAATGGCCACCTCAACCGCTAATGCTTCTTCATTCGTAATTTCAATTCCTTTCGATCGCAGCACCTCGATGGTTTGTGTGGTTAAATGTAATGCACCCAAGGCATGATGAAAGCGAGTATGCAAAGCACCTGGATACACCATGTGCCCCAAGCCCAATTGACGAATGCGGCGGAGGCGTTGAAAACAAGCGTGCTCAATCAAATCAAAAATCAAGGGATGCGGAATCGTGATGAATCCGTAAACGGGATCGTTGAATATTTTCTTTTTATTGGTTTTCAAAATAGAGAATGGAATTGATGGGACGAAATTACTCTTTTAAGAGGAGAATACTTGATGGTAATTATTGAATTTGTCGATCTATTGGAAATCTATATTTAAACGCAACGGATGCAACGGTGAGCAACGTAAGCAGCGGGAAAAAATCCGTGTAAATCTTATTAATCCGTGTCATCAGTGTTCTATTTGTAGGAGTCTTAGGCTGTCGGAATTTCTTTGCTTGGTTAAATTTAAATTTTTAGATGTTTTGTTGCCTCGTTTTGAGCATCTTATGAGAAATGGAAATTTCAGTACTACAATAAATGAAAGTAAATCTTTACCCTGTTGTGGGATGGTTCGAGTACTTTTGTGGAGGAATAGTCGTTTTGATTGTTCTTGAATTGATAAAAATAATTTAGAATATGGAAAAAGTACAAATTCTTTGGGCCGATGATGAAATAGACTTGTTGAAGCCGCATATCATGTTTTTGGAGAATAAAGGATATGAAGTGACTACAGTTAACAATGGTCGCGATGCGGTGGAGCTTGTGAAGGCGAAAGAATTCGATATTATTTTTTTAGATGAAAACATGCCAGGCATCAGCGGACTCGAAACGTTGATGCAAATAAAAAATCTGCGAAGTACGGTTCCTGTGGTAATGATCACCAAGAACGAAGCGGAAGAAATCATGGAAGAAGCGATAGGAGGGAAGATCGCCGATTATCTCATCAAACCAGTAAATCCAAATCAGATTTTATTATCGCTCAAGAAAAATTTGGAAGATAAGCGATTGATTTCCGAAAAAACATCTCAGAGTTACCAGCAAGAATTTCGTCAAATCGGAATGTCGATGAGCGATCGATTGAGTTGGAATGAATGGGTAGATGTGTACAAAAAATTAGTGTATTGGGAGATCGAATTGGAAGCATCGAAAGATCCAAGTATGTATGATATTTTAACTATGCAGAAATCGGAAGCGAATCATCTCTTTAGCAAATTTGTTGAAAATAATTATTTGGGATGGTTTAAAAATCCAGATACGGCGCCCTTGTTATCGCATGAGTTGATGAAGCGAAAAGCATTTCCATTAGTGGATCAATCGGAAGAGCCTGTATTCTTTTTGTTGATTGATAATTTGCGATATGATCAGTGGAAAGTGATTCAGCCTGCTATTCAAGAATTATTTAAAATTGTAGAGGAAGATACCTATTGCAGTATTTTGCCAACTGCAACTCAGTATGCAAGAAATGCGATTTTCTCAGGGATGATGCCCTCTGAAATTCAAAAACGTTTTCCCGACAAATGGATCAGTGATGAGGATGAAGAAGGAAAAAATAATTTCGAAGAAGATTTTTTAGTCGATCAAATTCAGCGATTGCGCAAAACCTATAAACACTCCTATACAAAAGTGACTAATTTAGATGCTGGAAAAGCATTAGTGGATCAAGTGCCCAATATGTTTCGAAATAAATTAAATGTGATTGTCTATAATTTTGTAGATATGTTGTCGCATGCTCGAACCGATATGAAAGTGATTAAGGAATTGGCTCAAGATGAAAAAGGCTATCGTTCCATTACACGCTCTTGGTTTGAACATTCTCCACTTCTCGAAACCTTGAAAAGAATTGCAGAGAAACCGGCTAAAGTAATTATCACTACCGATCATGGAACCATTCGAGTGAAGGATCCATCTAAGATTATTGGTGATAGAAATACAAATACAAATTTGAGATACAAGTTAGGGAAGAATCTTAACTATGAGAAAAAAGATGTATTGGAAATTAGAAATCCTACGGAAGCTTTTTTGCCGAAAGTGAATGTTAGTACTGCTTATGTATTTGTGAAAGGCGATAAGTTTTTCGCATATCCGAATAACTTTAACTATTACGCAAATTTTTATAAAGATACATTTCAGCATGGAGGAATTTCGCCCGAGGAAATGATTATCCCTGTGATCACATTGCAAAGCAAGGCATGAAAAAAAAGTGGGATGCTACAGATCTGAAGAATCTGGATGGTATTGCAAAGGACCTACTAACGTTCATTGGAGATTACCGCGTACTTTGTTTTTATGGCGACTTAGGTGTAGGTAAAACTACCTTTATCAAAGCTATTTGTCGACAATTGGGAGTAAAGGACGAAGTGCAAAGTCCGACCTTTTCAATTGTGAATGAGTATGAAACGAGTCGAAGAGAGCCTGTTTACCATTTCGATTTCTATCGGTTGAAAACTGAGGAAGAAGCTTATGATCTAGGGTATGAACAGTATCTATACTCTAACTACTTTTGTTTTATTGAATGGCCGGAAAAGGTGGAAAATTTATTGGACCTAAAAAAAGTAGATCTTTATATAAGTCTTACCGACTCCAAACGTCAAATAAAATGTGAATATGACTAGAGGTATACATGGAATGTCATCCATTGCTCAACAAGGGATTTTACTGCCACAAGAAAGTGTTTTAGAGGTGAGTAAAATGCGACAAGATTTATTTATTGGGATTCCGAAGGAAATAACTTTTCAAGAGCATCGAATTCCCTTGGTGCCTTCAGCAGTCGGATTGCTTGTCAGTAATGGACATCGTGTATTAATTGAAACGGGTGCGGGTAAAAGTGCAAATTTTACAGATTCGGATTATTCTGAATCGGGAGCTCAAATTGCTTTTTCTGCAGTAGACGTTTATAAAGCTGATTTAATTTTGAAAGTGGCTCCACCTTCTTTAGCAGAGTTGGAGTATTTAAAAGATAAGCAAACCTTAATGTCAATTCTGCAAATTGGAATGCAAGCAGAAGGTTATATTCAAAAACTAAGTAATAAAAAAATTACTGCATTGGCTTATGAGTATTTGAAAGATGAAACTTCTGTTTATCCTGTGATACAAGCAATGAGTGAGATTGTGGGAAGTGCAGCTATTTTAATTGCTTCAGAATTGATGAGCTCGGCTTCGGGTGGGAAAGGTCAATTGTTGGGAGGAGTACCTGGTGTTCCACCTACGGAAGTTGTTATTATTGGAGCTGGAACGGTAAGTGAGTATGCGGCTCGTGCTGCTTTTGGATTAGGTGCGAATGTAAAAATATTTGATACTTCTATTTATAAATTGAGAAGAATACAAAGAAATCTGGGATCGAGAGTTTATACTTCTACCATGAATCCCAATATCCTTTTGAAAGCTCTTCGTACATGCGATGTTGCAATTGGAGCTATTCTTTCTAAAGAAGGAAGATCTCCGGTTATCGTAACGGAAGAGATGGTTGCTGAAATGAGTTCTGGATCTGTGATTATTGATGTGAGTATCGATCAAGGTGGATGTTTTGAAACTTCGGAAGTAACCAATCACTCTGATCCTGTATTTAAAAAACATGGTGTTACCCATTATTGTGTTCCTAACATTGCGAGTAGAGTTCCGCGTACTGCTTCTTATGCATTGAGTAATATTTTTACTCCAATTCTTTTGAACATGGGTGAAGAAGGTGGTATGGATGCAATCCTATGGAAAGATCCACATGTTCGTTCAGCAGCATATTTATACAAAGGTACAGTCACAAATAAATTTGTAGCCGATTTTTGTAGGCTCCCATTTCGTGATTTGAATTTGCTGATGGCTACTAGAATTTAATTTGAAATATAAGATAAAAAGGAAAGCCCCGACAATTGTCGGGGCTTTCCTTTTTAAAAATCATTTCTATTATTCAACTAGTAATCTTGATTGTTGAACATCATTTCCTACACGAATCACGATGGAGTAAATTCCGCTTGAAAGTGTTTCAATGTTTATTGATTTCATATTGTTTCCTTCCATTGCAACACCCATTTCAGATGCAATCATTCGACCCGCATGATCAACTAATGTGATTTGGTAATCACTTTTGATCGTAGAATTGAATTGAATGTTTACATTTTCACGAGCTGGATTTGGGTAGAGTACCACTTGACTGATTGTACTTGACACATTTTCTATACGAGTACCACAGTGAGATGAGTTGATGGAAATCCCACTTAGTAACCTCCATCCACTTTGTCCGCATGCATTGGTAGCTCCTACAGAAACCACTTGATTGTTTACTGCGGTTGGACCGAAGTTTACAATAATAGTCTTGGTTCCTTGTCCTGAAACTATCGAAGCTCCAAATGGAACATTCCATGCATATGAAGTTGCTCCGGAAACAGTAGATATTTCGTAAGTTACATTTACTTGGCTAGGGCAAACATTTGTTGGGCCATTGATGGTGCCCGGCTGGCCTGATACTCCGTAGATACTTAATGATCTCGTACTTCCAGCGCCACAGCCGTTGGTTCCGGTCACCTTTAATATTCCAGAGGCAAATCCACTGCTGATGTTTACAAAGATGGTATTTGTACCTTGTCCTGAAACAAGTGTCACTCCAGTCGGAACGGTCCATTGATAACCCGTTGCATTTGAAGTCCCTGCTGTAGAGAACATCGCACCGGTAACTCCGCAAAGTCCAGTCTTTATGCCAGAGATGGCCGCAGGAGTATTTGGAACATAGAAGTTGATCGTTTTTGTTCTTGTCGGACTCGCTCCGCATGCATTTGAAGCACTTAAGCTAATCGCTCCACCTGCGAATGCATTTGTAATTGTCATCGTTACTACATTCGTTCCCTGGCCGTTTACAATGTTCATTCCTGTTGGAGCTGTCCAGTTGTATGCGGAAGCACGAGCTACGTTTGCAATTGAATAAACAGCGATATCCCCAGGACATACTTTAGCTGGACCAGAGATAGAAGGCGGAGTAACCGGAGCTGTGAAATTTAAACCTATGCTCAGAACAGATGGAATCACAGTTCCGCAAGTAGAATTTGCACTTAGGATTATTTTTCCGTTGATTCCATTGTTTACTGCTTGCGCCGTCCATGATACAGACAGTGTATTCGTTCCTTGTCCTGAAGTGATAGTCATACCACTTGGAACAGTCCAGAAACAGTTCGTTATTACTGGATTTAGAACTACCGAGTAAACAGCAGTGCCGTTTGCAACAGGGATACATGATTGAGAAGGTCCGCTGATGGCTCCATTGGTATACACGATGTTGTTATCAACGATGCCATCACAGTCATCATCGATTCCGTTGCAGATTTCTATTGCGCCTGGATTTACTGCAGCATTATTATCGTTACAATCGGTGCTGTTAGAAACATATCCAGCAGGAGCAGCACAAGCTTGAGTTGTTGAAGACGCATCTCCAAAACCATCACCATCTACATCTACATAGAAAGTTATTAATACACCTTCGTCAGTTAAACCATCGCAATCATCGTCGATTAAGTTACAAACTTCAGTTGCACCTGGATTAACCGCAGCGTTATTATCATCACAGTCACCGGCTGCAAGCACAGATCCTGCAATTGGACTACAAGAAGAAGTAGCAGCACCGGCACCAAATCCGTCGGCATCACCATCAACATAATAGTTTAAGGATGCAAGACCATCATCAGTAATACCATTACAGTCATCGTCGATTCCATTTCCGCAAACTTCAACAGCACTTGGATTTACTAATGTAGCATTATCATCGCAATCACCGGCTACTAATGAAGATCCAGCGATTGGGTTGCAAGAAGAAGTAGCAGCACCGGCACCAAAACCGTCGGCATCACCATCTACATAATAATTTAAGAAAGTTAATCCATCATCAATACCGTTTGCACAATCATCATCAATTCCGTTGCAGATTTCACTAGCACCTGGATTAACCGCTGCAATTAAGTCATCGCAATCACCGGCTACTAATGAAGATCCAGCGATTGGGTTACAAGAAGAAACTCCTGCACCAGCACCGTATCCGTCAACGTCAGCATCTA
>CAIXTT010000384.1 GCA_903922455.1 uncultured Bacteroidota bacterium
CACAAGACAAATAGCATTTCTCGAAGATGGAAAGAAAATTATTTTCTCCAAAAATTTCCTCTGCCATTTTAGTAAAAGCTTTTACATGGATACGATTGGTATTGCTCAATAAGAATATTCTATGCTTCGCTCCCACTCGTTTTAAAAACTCCACACGGTGTACTGGAATATCAATGAGCATAGCATTCCAGGCGTGGTCTATTTGTACATCACTAATGTTTGGGGGAAGATGCTTTTTTAGCTCACTCCTAAAACCATCTACCGACATAATTCCCTTTTCAAAATCATCAAAGAGATTTGATTGTTTTGCTTTGGAATAAATATCATCGAAATCCGTTAAGCCTAACTTCACAAATTCGGCTGCGGTCCGCTGATAGTCTAGGTCGATGATGACACCTCCGAGGTCGAAGATGATAGAATGGTATTTAGAGTTACTCATTATCTCAAGTGATTAATTGCACTATACACTAAAATGATTTCAGTTTAGGAACCCACAAAAGTGTGATTAAATTGCAATAGAACAAACTTGAAGGCCTCAAAAAATCAATTAAAAAAAAGCCATCGTTCGCCCAGAAGTAGAAACTGCGTAACACTTCAGTGTAAATAGGTGAGGCGCAAAAAAATAATTATGCTGAATTAAATTCGAAATGCCTAAAGAAGCAATGAGGAAGAAGATTAACACTTCACATTAAATTAGAAATACGACAGACACTAAATATATCATCAAATTATTAATTTATTCTTAAGCAGGAGTTAATTCTGCACTTCAGCCTGTCAAGTTTCTTAATTTATATTGACTCACTACTAATTATAATTTAGCTTGCGTGTTAATCTGCTAATATTATTAAATTTAGAAGAAATAAAACAATATGAAAACCAAATTTATACTAATTGTTTGCGCCTTACTCACAGTAAACATTTTATATGCTCAAAATGGCCTGCAACAACTTATCATAGAAAAATACTATGTTTCCAATTCAGCGGATTCCGCAAGTGCAAGTGCTGATCTTTCCTTGGCTGGTTATTCTACAGGGACTTTACCTTCTGGATCGGTAACATACAGAATATACGCTGATCTATTACCTAACTGGGGCATACAATCCGTGTTTGGAGTATCAAATCATCCATTGACATTAACTACCACTGGTAATTTTTTCAATCATCCTAATGGCGGTGGCAATGGTGGTCCGTTTGGAACTGCGAGCGCTGGAATTTTAGGTTCTGGAACCACCTTGCTCGATTCCTATATTTCTTGTGGTGGCGTTGCTCCATCACGATTTGGTGTAATAAAAACAGAAGACAATTCAGCTGCAATCCCAACGGGTGGCGGAGCCAATTATATTTCGCCCTCTGCAACTATTCTTGCCAACAACGATCCAACGGCTACACCTCCACTCACTACATTTGATGGTATCTATCGTATTTCTGTTTCACCAACTTTACTTGCTTTAACATTAATTGGAGATGTAGGTACGCCAGCGCTTAATCTTTTAACTGATGGGGCTGTAGTCGGAAATACTTTTACTAGCAATAATTGCTCTTGGGGAGTATTAGGAGAACAGGTTGGAGCCTTTCCAACAGGAACGAACAAAGTATTAATCGGTCAATTTACATCAAAAGGTGTTTTCAGTTATAATTTTAACATTCAAATCAGAAATAACGTAACATTTGCAATTCAAACATTCGTTGCAGCTAACCCAGTTGCTGCGGAAATATTGATGCCTTCTTTATCTGGAACTACGGGTCTACCAGTTATTATTTCATTTAATCCAACATCAGGTGTTGTAGGAACAAGTGTTACTATTAATGGAAGTGGATTCTATGGAACTACTACCGTAGCTTTTAACGGAACGAGTGCTCCTTTTACTATTAATAGTGCAGGACAAATTACAGCTATTGTCCCTGTAGGAGCAACGACTGGATCTATCTCTGTGCAAAACAACAATGGTACTGGTTTCAGCTCAACAAACTTTACGGTCATAAGCAATTCGGTTACTCTGAATATAACTGCAATGATTGAAGGGTTATATGCTGGGAGTAGTACCATGACCGGAATTGTATCTCCAACGATTGCAGATACCATCTCAGTAGAAATACATAATAGCACAAGTCCTTTTGCTCTGGTTCAATCTTATTCAACAACCATCAGTAATACGGGTTTAATATCCGTAGTTATTCCGGGTGCTTATCTTGGAAATTCATATTACATCGTTCTACGACATCGTAACTCAATAGAAACTTGGAGTAAGTTCCCTGTAACATTAAGCTCGATCACGAATTATAATTTAAAAGATTAAATATTTTTCATCTTACTATTGTAATTCGAGCTCACAATAAAAATAATTTTATTGAGGGGAACCAAATGAAACAACATTGAATCATGTATTTTATTCAAAACAAAATGTCCTCTTGACTAAAGATTCAGCGCGTTAATTATTCAGTTAAAAAAATTGTCCTCCGTCAAAACTTTGCTGAAGCTTCGGAGGGCACAGCCCAGAAGTGTAAAGCCAATGAGAATTTAAGTTTGACAAGAAATCCCAATCCGAAGAAAAAATAAAAAGCCAAGAATTAGTTCTTGGCTTTTCTACTTCTGGGGTGGGCCCAGTAGGACTTGAACCTACGACCGACGGATTATGAGTCCGGCGCTCTAACCAACTGAGCTATAGGCCCGATTTAATAGCAATTAGTTGAAAGCCCTCTTGCGTATCAATTTAAAGAGGAACAAAAATAAAACTTAAGCCGATACAGACTTCAAAACACCCAATTCTTTTCCAACTTTTGTAAATGCGGCGATGGCTTGGTCGATATGGTGGCGCTCGTGTCCGGCTGAGATCTGAACTCGAATGCGTGCATTCCCCTTAGCCACAACAGGATAGAAGAAACCAACCACGTATACTCCTTCTTCTAAAAGTCGGGAAGCAAAATCTTGAGCCAACTTGGCATCGTACAACATAATAGGAACAATAGGATGGGTTCCGGGTTTGATATCGAATCCAGCAGCCAAAATTTGAGTGCGGAAATAGTCGGTGTTATCCCATAATTTATCACGTAAAGCTGTACTTGAACTCAACATATTCAACACTTCGATGCTGGCGCCCACAATACTTGGAGCTAACGAATTTGAGAATAAATAGGGACGAGAACGTTGGCGCAACATCTCCACAATTTCCTTTCTGCCTGATGTGAATCCACCCATCGCGCCGCCTAAGGCTTTACCAAATGTTCCGGTGATGATATCTACCCGACCCATTACATTGCAATGCTCATGCGTACCTCTGCCTGTTTTCCCCATAAATCCAGAAGCGTGACATTCGTCAATCATAACAAGAGCGTTGTATTTATCGGCAAGGTCACAGATTTTATCCAGTTGTGCGATGGTACCATCCATACTAAACACGCCATCGGAAACAATCATGCGATGACGCAAATGTTGAGTTGCTTTTAATTGCTCCTCTAAATCCGACATATCATTATGCTTATAGCGATAACGCTGCGCTTTGCACAAACGCACACCATCAATAATAGAAGCGTGATTTAATTCATCACTGATGATGGCATCTTGCTCATTGAGTAAAGGTTCAAAAACACCGCCATTCGCATCGAATGCAGCAGCGTACAAGATGGTATCTTCTGCTCCTAAAAATTCAGAAACTTTTCTTTCTAATTCTTTATGAATATCCTGTGTACCACAAATAAATCGAACACTACTCATTCCAAAACCATGGGTATCGATTGCCTTTTTTGCAGCGACGAGAACACGTTGATGGGAAGATAATCCCAAATAATTATTCGCACAAAAATTAATTACTTCTAAATTGTTGGCGGTGATATCGGCTCCTTGAGGGGAACTAATCACTCTTTCATTTTTATAGAGACCATTCTCTTTAATTTCTTGAAGTTCTTTAGCAAGGAGGGGTTGTAGGGTGGTATACATATTTCAAGTTTTGAGAGCCTAAAGTTAATCAAACTTATCAAATAAAATCAACGTCTCTTTACAAACTATACCTCTTTCCGGCTTTTAATTTCACAACATTCTTTAACTCCAATTGCAAAAGTGTGTTTGCTAACTTTGAAAAGGGCATTGCAGTGGTTGATGAGATCACATCAATTCCACATTCTCCTTTTTCTTTAAGCACATCGACCACACGATTTTCATCTTCACTCAACTCAAAAAATAACTGAGTTTGTTTTATGACTTGTTCTTTCTTTTTGTCATCAGTCCAACCCATCAACCAAATTAAATCTTGTGCACAAGTAATGAGTGCAGCTTTTTGATCGCGAACATAGGCATTACAACCTTTGCTGAACTCATCACTCACTCTTCCAGGGAAGGCAAATACTTCCCGATCGTAACCTTGCGCTAAATCAGCGGTAATGAGTGCGCCTCCTTTCTCACTCGCTTCAACAACAACTACTGCATCGCACATTCCAGCAACAATTCGATTTCGAGAAGGGAAATTCTCTCGATCGGGAGGTGTTTGAATCGGATACTCTGTTAAAATTCCACCCTGTGATAACATTTTTCCTGCTACAGTACGATGCAATTGAGGATAGATACGATCCATGCCATGCGCGGTAACACCAATGGTAGGAATACCAAACTGAAGTGCGGCTTCGTGCGCGCAAATATCAATTCCATAAGCCAATCCACTCACCATCGTCACATCCAATCCTTGCAACTCCTCCACCAACTTTTTCGTTACCTCCTCACCGTTAGTGGTGGATGATCGAGTACCTACGATTGCAACAAATCGACCTTGATTTAAATTTGCATTCCCTTTAAAATACAAAAGACAGGGTGCATCAGCACATTGCTGCAACCGATTTGGATACCCTTCATCCGTATAAAATAAAACTTGAAGTTTATGCTTTTTAACAAATGCTAACTCCTTTTCCGCCCTTTCCAAAACAGATACATTGAATGCATTTTGAATACGCTTTGGCCCTACGCCGGGGATTTTTGCTAATAAAGCTTTCCGCTCTTTAAACACAGAAACAGCAGAGCCACAATGACTATATAGGGCTCGAGCGATAACAGGACCTACGTTCGGCAATAAACTTAATGCAATACGATGTAATAACTCTTCTTCTAGTTCCATATTAAAATCACCGCCGGGATTGGATTAAAATTCACCGATTGGGACGCCGCAAATATAGATATTAATAAAAAAATGATGATCTTTTGGCCAAAATAAATTTGCAGCCTTCCAATGACCCAAAATAAACAGAATATCCTATCAATAATCTTCATTCTTTTTTTCACAATTACATATGGACAAGAAGGTGTTATCAAAGGAAAAATTCAAGATGCTATCACCAACGAATCGCTTCCATTTTCGAGTGTTGCCTTGAAAAATAGCGCAATAGGAACCATAGCCGATGCAAACGGCTATTTTGAATTGAAAGTTCAACCCGGAAAAGTGATTCTTGTTTTTAGCTTTTTAGGATACACAACCATTGAAAGAAGTGTAACCCTCGAACCCCTTAAAACCCTCGAACTAACCATTCAACTTTCCAAAAATGAAATATCCAACACGTGGAAACCAGTTGTAATTACGGCAGCCCGTTTAGAACAACGTCTTGAACAAACCGTAACATCGATGGAAATATTACCTTCTAAGTTATTAGAATCAAGGGTAGAAAATTCATTAGAAACAGCCATCGAACAAGTACCCGGGGTAACCGTTATTGATGGTCAAGCGAATATTAGAGGCGGCTCAGGCTTTAGTTATGGTGCAGGATCTAGGGTATTGGTGATGGTTGATGATCTGCCGATGTTAGCTGGTGATGCGAATGATGTAAAATGGAATTTTATTCCTATTGAACAAATGGAACAAGTGGAAGTGCTGAAAGGAACTTCCTCGGCATTGTTCGGTTCTTCCGCATTAAATGGTGTGATTAATATGCGTACTGCCATGCCAAGCGAAAAGCCAACAACAATATTAACTTTATACACGGGAATGTATGATACACCAAAAGACGCAGCTAAAAAATGGTGGGGCAGCGAAACACGAATGACGAGTGGTGCAAATATTGCTCACCGACAAAAATTTAAAAATCTTTCTGTTGTATTAGGAGCACATGTTTATGAGGATGAAGGCTATCGTCAAGGTGAAACGGAAAAAAGAATTCGTGCCAATACTCATCTTCGTTATTCAATCGAAAAAATTAAAGGACTAGCGGTAGGAATAGCCGCAAACGTTCAACAATCGAAAGGTGGGTCTTTTTTAATTTGGAAAGACGATACCACCGGCGCTTATTTACCTTTGGGAGGCATTGGATTACCCGGATCAACGTTAAGCGAGTATACTTCCGAGCGCATAACGATAGATCCCTATGTTTTATTTAGTCCCGGAAAATGGATTCACAAATTACGAATGCGCTACTTCTATACTGTAAACAAAAATAATACAGAACAAGGTGCGGCATCTAATTTATATTATGCAGAATATCTAGTTCAACGAAGAATAAAAGATAACATTAATGTTTCCGTTGGTACATCAGGCAGCAAGACCGAAGTGAATGGCGATTTATATGCCAAACAGAATGGACAAAACATGGCGGTCTATGCGCAAGGAGATGGAAATTTCGGAAAATTGAATGTGAGCATCGGGGGTAGAATTGAGCAAGGAAAAATTTCGGGAAAATCTTTCGATCCACAATATCTTTTTAGAACAGGCGCCAGTTATCAGGCTTGGAAAGGTGGATTTATTCGCAGTTCCTACGGACAAGGATTTCGCTTTCCCTCCATCGCCGAAAAATTTATTCGAACGCAAGTAGGAAGTATCGTGATTTATCCGAATGATTCATTAGAGATAGAAAGAGGATGGTCAGCCGAAATTGGATTGAAGCAAGTTATACAAATAAAATCGTGGCGAGGATTGGCCGATGTAAGTTACTTCGTCACTGAATTTAATGATATGATGGAATTCACTTTTGGTCCATGGGGAAAACCGGGTATTGATCCTTTGTTTGGATTAGGATTTAAATCGGTTAACATTGGTAATGCACGCATCTCTGGCTTTGAAATTACTTTAGCGGGAGAAGGGAAAATAGGTAGTGTAAGTCAAACTATATTGGCAGGATATACTTGGATTGATCCTATACAAACTGATTTTTTAGCATCACGTGATACAGTGCTAAACTCATCCAAAGAGAACATATTAAAATACAGATTCAGAAACTTATTCAAATTTGATAGTGAAACAAGCTACAAAAAACTTAGCATTGGTATTAGTGGGCGCTACTATACTAATATTGAAAACATTGATGCTGCCTTTGAAGGAACCATTCCTGGTGTAAAAACTTATCGTGAACAGCAACCCAAAGACAATTGGATTTTTGATGCACGCATAGGTTGGCAAATTATTAAAATTTTACGCTGCAATTTCATTATCAAAAATGTGTTGAACGAAGAATTCATGACGCGTCCCGCTGATTTACAAGCTCCAAGAACTTATTCTATATCGTTAAATATGAAGATCGGAGAGACGTTTGCTTATACCGATCATGACACTCGCGATCGTGAAGCGAAAGATAATAACGATGCATTTTTGATGCATCGTCTTGAACTCACTTGTCCAGATGTGAAAGGTGTAGTGAGTGCGAAGGGTTGTCCTGATAAAGATGGAGATTCAGTGGTTGATTCACTCGATCGTTGTATTGATGTTGCGGGATTAGCGACTGAAGATCCAGCGACGAATGGCTGTCCTGATAAAGATGGTGATGGAGTAACGGATGCGGATGACCGTTGTCCTGAA